>JAZSDJ010000058.1:0-41879 GCA_045531105.1 Eubacteriales bacterium
AATGATGATATTTTGTTGTTGTTGTAAATAGTAAATAATAAATAGTGTTTCAACTTTTACAATTCATATTTTCGTATATAGTATTTCTACCTATATAGGAATTTTGTTTATGTTATTTACAAAAGTGCGAAAAAGCCTTATATATCAAGAGTTTTCGGCGTAAATAACAATTTGCGAAAGTTATTTACATCGGCTCGCTTGGGTGGATTTTTGAAAAATTTTTTGAGAAATTTGCGAAAAGGGGTTGACAATGTGGGAACAATGTGGTATAATATAATCACAGGGTAAGGAAAGCCCACAATAAAGAAAGATGAGGTAATTAAAATGAAAAAAGGAAATGTATATGTAAACAAAATGAGTTCTGTTATTAGAGTAACATCTGTCAAAAGTGATATGGTATATGTTACTTACAACGGAAAAAGAAAAAGCCCTATTAACAAGGTGGATTTTCAGGCTATGATTGATAATGGATATATTTGGGAGATTTAATTATGAATTGCAAAAAATGTATAAGTTACAAGCGGTGCAAAGAAAACAAAACCTTGATGGATAATTGCATTTGGTTCCTTGATGAAGAAAGTGTTTTGAAAAACGAGGGGGAAAACCTTAAAAAATGCCCCTTTTGCGAAAAAGAAGCCGTTGCGTTGCGGAATATAGAGGATGGCATAGTTGCTTATAGGATTAGATGTTCAAACGTTCATTGTTTAGCAAGGACACAACGGTTTCCTGCTCTACATCAAGCGGAAATGGAATGGAACACAAGAACTGCTCCGATTTTACATTTGGAACATTGGAACAGGGACTGGGGATATGTTATTAAGTATTGGTTGTGAGGTAAAGTGATGAAAAAATTTTTTACAAGTTTGAGTTATTATTTTAGTTTTAACAAAACAATAAAGCCATATAAGAAAAAATGGCAAAAGCAGTTTGGGGCAAAAACTTGTATTAAAATTTGGTGGAAAACAAAATTTGTTGCAGTAATTTGTGAATTAAAAAATCCAAAATGTAAGCTCGCCCAAAGGATAGATCATCTTGATTATCAAACATTCGTAAAAAGAATGGAGCAAATGGAAAAATCGGTTGAAAGGAAATTCTTAAATGAACGATAACGACAAAGCAAACCAAAAGTGTTTAAGATGTGTTCATATCAAGGTTTGCGAACACATTGATGATGGCATTCAAATGTGTTGTTCGGGTTATGATGGGTGCGAAATGTTTGAGGATTTAAAAACCGCAACAATTAGAATGTTTACCGAGAGTTACGAAAAGAACATAAAATATTATGATGTTGTTGATGAATGTGAAGAAACAATAGATTATAAAAAGATTTTTGAGGAGGTAATGAAATGACAAAAACAAAAGAGTTCAAATTCCGCTTAACCGAAAAAGAATTTGAAAAAATGCGAGAATTAGCCAAACAAGAAGGGCGAACAATGTCAAATCTGCTCCGCTACCTCGTAGCAAAGGAAAGGAAGGAGAGGGAGAAATGAGAGAATTAAAGCCGTGTCCGTTTTGCGGTGGATTGGCAAGGGTTTTTGACAAAGGCAAATTGTCTTTTTATATCGGTTGTGAAAATGGTTGTGCAAAGACAGAAAATTATACAGTTTGGCACAAAACAGAGCCATTGAGAACACTTGACAAAACCGAAAAAAATGAAATGGGCGATTGATGCGTGGAATACTCGCACACCCCAAAATGATGAGGTGAGGGAATGAAAGGAGAAAATGAAAAATGAAGAAAATACCGACATTATTTGAAAGAGAATATGCAAATCACAAAGTTGTAGGAATTAAGCCGAATGTTACCGAAGGTATGGAATGGGTGCTTGAAGGTGAAGGAATTGCAACAGTCAAGATTGACGGCTCTTGTTGTGCTATTATCAACGGAGAATTTTACAAAAGATATGATGCAAAGAAAGGTAAGAGAGCACCCGAAGGAGCAATACCTTGTTGCGAGCCCGATGCAGTTACAGGACATCATCCTCATTGGGTAAAAGTTGACGAAAACAATCCTGCTGACAAGTGGTTTGTGATTGCATACCAAAACACAGACAATCGAATGGATGGCACTTACGAAGCAATAGGAATACACTTTCAAGGCAACCCACACGAACTTGATTGCGATATTCTTGTAAAACACGGTCAAGAAATTGTCGAGGTTGAGCGTTCTTTTGATGGCATCAAAGAGTGGTTAAGAACGCACAATGAGGAAGGTCTTGTATTTTGGAAAGACGGAGAACCAAAATGCAAAATCAAGCGTTCTGATTTTGGCTTTGATTGGAACAAATAACCTCCTATTGACAAAACCAATTTAATATGATATGAGGTGAGGATATGGGAGAAGAAAAGATAACGTGGACAATTACAAAAAAATATGTGAATGTCGGCACAAAAGAAAATCCCGAATGGTTGCCGTTGAATGAATGGATATCTGTTAATACAAGATTGCCCGAAATCAATCAAACGGTTATTTGCTTATATAACAGTTCTTATGAGTACAAAGATAATGTTATTGTATGCACATATTGTGGGGATGATATTTGGGAAGATTATTATGGTTGCACAACAACGGAAAAAATAACGCATTGGATGTTCTTGCCAAGTCCACCTATTGACAAATAAAAAATAATATGCTATAATGTAAGAGTAGAATTGTAATGTTCTACAATATCTAACAAGACCGAACACGGCGAGAAAGGATTAACTTGCATTATGGCAGAAAAAATCAGATGTTCCGAATGTGGAAACATTATTGCGTATGAGAATGAGCCTATCAATGACAGGGGCGAAATTTCAATTATGTGCAACAACCGCAAACCGAATGGAAAGCGGTGCAAAACGATAAACATTATTACCCGAAGATTATCGGGAGAAAGTGAGAAAGAAAATGCAAGACAACATAATTTATTGCACGAAAGAGTATAGCATATTCAAAAAGTTATACGGCAATAGGGATATTTTAGACAGTCGAAAAAATACCATAAAAAGCAGTATTTTGGAAAATGGATATATAAGAAATCCTATTGTGGTAAATGAAAATCTTGAAATTATAGATGGTCAAGGAAGATTTGAGGCGTTGAAAGAACTCGGTCTGCCTATCGAATATGTCATAGCGCACGGAGCAGGGCATAAGGAATGTATCGCTCTAAATGCAAACCAAAAGAATTGGAAAACAAGCGATTACGTGAAAAGTTATGCTGAAATCGGTATAAAAGAATATGTGTTCGTTCACGAAATGTGTGAGATGTTCCCGAATTTAGACCAAGCAAATATTGTTGGCGTTTGTATGAAGGTGAACAACGGTGGCGGTTCTGTTTCGAGATATATAAAAAGCGGAAAACTCAAATTATATCACGAAGAAACCATACCCGAAAGATTGAAACTCTATGAAAAGTTGCACAATATTATATGCGGAGATGCTGATTTTGGAATACAAAGAGCATATGCAGGACTTGTGACTTTTTTGTATGAGTGCAAGGAAATTGACGAGGAAAAGGTGTTGAGGCACATACAAAAATATAAAGAATATATGTCTCCGTCTTTTAATATTAAACAAGCGTTGAAAAATATGGAATTTGTCTATAATAGATGTTCTAAAAAATATGTGTATTTTTCTCCGTTGTTTGATGAATGGAATAAAGGGAATTAACACCAATAACTGAAATAATCGGTAATGAGTGTCAACAGTAGTTTATGCTATTGTTGGCACTTTTTATATTTTGTTGGCAACTCGTAAAGTTGCAAAGCTCAATTAAAGCAAGAGGCGATACCTCGTAAAAAATCGTAGCAATAAAGGAGATAAAAGAGATTATGAAGCGTGAAGAAATCAAGGCAATTTTTGCCGATGCAACAGACGAACAGTTGAAAGCCGTTATGGATTTGAACGGTGCTGATGTTGAGAAAGCAAAGTCGAAAGTCACGGCACTTGAAACCGAATTGAAAGAAAAGAAAGCGGATTTTGACAAACTCAACAACGAATTTGAAGCACTAAAAACCGCAAACGCAAGCGGTGAGGATTGGAAAGCAAAGTTTGAGGCTTTACAGGCTGAAAATGTCGCAAAGGAAAAACAGGCAGAAGCAGACCGCATACTTGCTGAAAAGAATGCAGACATTGAAAAGCGTTTTGCTGAATGTGTAGGCGATAAGAAGTTCTCGCACGATGCAATCAAAGCAGACTACCTCAAAAAGTTTGCAGATGCACTTGAAAGTGGAGAATACAAGGGCAAGGGCGATGTTGACATCTTCCACGCATTAACCAAAGACGATGCCACCGCATTTACAGGCGTTACTGCCGTTAAGTTGCAGGGGGGCAGACCGATGGGAACAGGACACGGTTATTCCTCGGTCAAGGATATTATGAATAGCGATATGACCCGTGAGCAGAAGCGACAGGCTATCGCTGAAAATATTGCGAAAGGAAATATTGAATAATGGCAGAGACTAATCTTATTAAGAAAGCAGACCTCGCAAGAGCGAGAGAGATCGAATTTACCTACAACTTTTCGGATGGCGTTAGAAAGCTGATGGAAGCTCTCGGCGTTACCCGTAAGATTGCAAAGCAGGCAGGAACTGTGCTGAAAGCATACAAGGCTGTTGGCACTCTTGAAAATGGTGAAGTGCCCGAGGGCGATGTTATTCCCCTTTCCAAGTATGCAACCGAGCCTGTAAACTTTGGAGAGATTACGCTGAAGAAGTGGAGAAAGGCTACCTCTGCGGAGGCTATCGTTGAGCGTGGTTACGATCAGGCGGTTGAGATGACTACCGACAGAATGCTTCGTGATGTGCAGAAGGCTATTCGTGCAGACCTTTTCTCTTACCTTGGCGAGGGTACGGGCGAAGCAAGTGGTGCAAACTTCCAAGCGGTTCTTGCGCAGGCTTGGGGTCAGCTCCAAGTCAAGTATGAGGACGATGCTATTCAGGCTGTTTACTTTGTAAATCCTCTTGATATTGCTGATTATCTTGCAGAGGCATCTATCACTACGCAGACCGCTTTTGGTATGACCTATGTTGAGGACTTCCTCGGTCTTGGTACTGTGATTATGAATGCAAGCGTACCGAAGGGCAAGGTTTATGCTACCGCAAAGGAGAATATCGTGCTTTACTATATTCCTGTAAACGGCGCAGATCTCGGTGAGGCGTTTGATTTCACTACCGATGAGACGGGTTACATCGGCATCCACGAAACCCCCGATTACACCAATATGACCGCATCTGATACCGTTGTCAATGGTATGGTATTCTTTGCAGAGAGAATTGACGGCGTTGTGGTTGGCACTATCGGCGCAGGTGCGTGATTGAATGTACCGAGTAATTAAGTATTTTACCGATTTGCAGGACAATAATCACGAATACAACGTGGGGGATATTTATCCCCACAATAAAAAGAAAGTTTCTGCAAGTCGGATAAAAGAACTTTCCACAGACAAAAACAGACGAGGCGTTCCGCTTATTGAGAAAGTGGAAGAACCGAAAGAAGAATAACACGAAGAAAGGCGGTTGAATTATGCAATATCTAACCTATGAGGAATACCAAGAAATAGGCGGTACGCTTGATTTGACCGCTTTTTCACGAAACATTGACCGAGCGTGCGCTATGATTGATATTCGCACTCAATCACGGCTTGAAGCGTTTGAGAGCATCCCACAAATTGTAAAAATAGTGTGTGCGGATTTGGTGGGGTATATAGCAACAAACACGGTTGAGAAGCCAATCGTAACGAGCAAAAGCCAATCGGCGGGTGGAGTGAGTGAAAGCGAAAGCTATGCAGTAAAAACGGCTGACGATTTCGCAAACGACCTTAACAGGATAATTGAGCCGTTGGCTACGGTAAAGACCGCAAACGGCATCAGCATCTTGTACAGGGGGGCGATGTCTTGAAAATAAAATTTAAAGTCAAGTATGGCGAAAATGTAATTGACATACCTATTCCCGAGCAAAGTCAAAGACCGACATTTGATAAGGGTGGTATGACGGACTTGTGGAAACACAAGGTTACGATTTACAATGACATTCCCAAAACTGCGGTTGAGGACAGACACTTTGACCAATTTGTAATTGATTTATGCAACATTCAAGGCGGTATCGTTAGCAAGGCTGACGGAACGATTGAAAACATAGTCAATGCGGTTACGGTTATATCGAAAGATGTTGACCGTTACAAGACACCGCTTGAATATGCCAAACTACCCGTAGATATTCGAGAGGATTTTTATACGGCGCAAGTGGGAGATTTTGTCGTATTGTCGGAGGTTGACGATATTGTAACAACAAGCCGAGAGTTTGCAGAATTGCAAGAAAAATACAAAGATAACGGCATTGTTGTCCGTTCTGTATCGGCAAACATTCATGGAATGAGCGTTGACAATGTTACCATAACGAATGTGGGGTGATTGAATGAGTAAAATAACGGATTTATACGATTATTTTTTGAATTGCCCTCAATGCCAAGATTTATTGCCTATAACAGGAGAGGCAACAAGGGGCAAAGAAATATTCTTCCCTCGTGGTTCTTCTCCCATATATGCGACACAGAATGAAAATCTTGATGTGCTTGGAAATTATAATAGCACATTTTCGCCCTATCCGTCTTTGTATGAAGATTGGCAAATGAATCTTTATCGTTATGCTGACCCAAATGACGAAACGCAAGACGAAACCAATATCAACATAGAAAACTATGAAGATGTTGAGGAAATTTGTAATTGGATTTTGCAAAACAACACAAACCGAGATTTGCCACAATACAATGGCGAAAAGGTTGTTGCAATAGTGCCGACAGGAACAATGCCGAATATTTGGGATGCGGACGAAACAAAACAAATGATTACTTATGTAATAACAATAAGAGTTTATTTTGTAAATCCCAACCCAAGAATTGAGGTAGAATATGAATGTGAGGATTGACCTTAACGAGCCGAAGATTTTGGCAAAGGTGCAGAATGACCGATTTGGACTATTTGTCAGCCAATCTTGGAAGCGACTAATCGATCCATACACCCCGAGAGATACAGGAACAATGCAAGACACGGCAAAATTGTATCCGCTCAAGATACATTATATTCAGCCGTATTCTGCAAGGGTTTATTATGGCAGGGATTTCAATTTCCAACATAAAAACCCATATTCTACTTATGAGTGGGATAAAGCGGCGGCAAATGCAGGTCAGCTTGACAAATTAACACGCACGCTAAACAACGCTTTACAAAGCGGACAATATTGATGAAAGGAAATACAGATAAATGGCAGAATTTAATAATTATGCAAGCCCCAAGATTGAAACAAAGCGTTTTAAGATTTACGCCGATGTTTCCGAAAGCGGTCTTGCACCCGAATGGGAGCTTCAAGGTCGTGGCGTAGAGTCTTGGACTGTTGAAGAAAACCAAGATGTAGAAAAGACTACCGATGTTCTTGGTTATGTCGATATGGAAAGAGGAACGGCACAGCCTACACAGAGCGGTGTTGCAATTAAGCTCCGCAAGGGCAGCAAGTTTGCTGAGATGCTTTTCAATGCTTGGTTCAAGAGAGATACTTCCAAACTTGATGCGGTGAAGATGCTCCAAAAGTTTGAGTTTGCAGATGGAACAACCGAAAACACTTGTCTTGCAAGACTTGAAGAGGATGTTATGATTGCGATTAACAACTTTACAGGCGAGGCGGGCGGTTATCTTGGTTTTGAGGTAGACATCCATTATGCAAACAAGACCACCACAGGCACGATGCCTAAGGAGGACGGAGAAACAATTACGTTCACTCCCGATAGCGCAGAGTAAAATATAAAACAATAATACCGCCTTGCCCTATATGGTAGGGCGGTATATTACTAATAAAACAAAAATTATTACTGATAAAACACTTTAAGAGGAATAACGAGGTAAATTATTATGAAGTTAAGCACAGGTAAAATCGCGTTCCCGATTGAGTTTGATAACGGCGATAAGGCGGTTATTTATTTCAATCCGAACGACCCCGATTTGATGGTCAGAATGAAAAATCTTGAAACGAAGGTATCCGAAAAAATAAAAGACATTCAAGATATAGAGTTGACAAACGAAGGAACTCCTGCAAATTTTTCTCAAATTGATTTGTTTGAAAAAATGCAAAACGTTCTTAAAGAAGAATTGGATTGCGCATTTGGGGGTAAAATTTCGGAATATGTGTTTAAGCATTGTTCTCCCTTTGCGATCGTTGAGGGAGAGTATTTTATCATTCAGTTTATAAATGCGATAACTCCCGAAATAGAAAAACATATTAAAAAGGCGAGAGCGGAAGCCGAAAAAAGAGTGGCTAAACATATTGAAAAATACACTATATGATATGGGATTTACCAATTTCTGTTAAGATTAACGGCAAACAACACCCGATAAGAAACAAATGCGATTATCGAGTAGTGCTTGATGTTATTTGTGCGCTAAACGATAATGAACTGACAGACGAAGAAAAAATCAAGTGCGCTTTGTTTATCTTTTATGATAACATCGCGGAAATAGACGATTATGACACAGCCATAAAAGAAATGTTTCGAATAATCAATGGCAATGAAGAACAGGAAGAAAACCAAGAACAAAAATCGCAGTTGATGGATTGGGAGCACGATTTTCCCGTTTTGGTTGCCCCTATAAACAGAGTGCTTGGTTTTGAAATTCGATCTATTGATTATCTGCATTGGATGTCTCTATTGTCGGCATATATGGAAATAGGAGAATGCACCTTTTCCACCATTGTTTCTATTCGCTCCAAGCGAGCAAAGGGAAAAAAACTCGACAAATGGGAAGAAGAATATTTAAGGGAACACAGAAAAATGGTAGAATTACCGAGAAAACTTACCGCGGAGGAAGAAGACTTTTTGAACTCCGATTGGTAAAGAAAGGGGTGTGATTGAATGGCGATAACAAATGCTGATGGTAGCATTGTATTAACTACAAAAGTTGATACAAGCGGCGTCAAACAAGGAATGAATGAAGCCACAAGATTTGCGCGATTGAGTATAAACGAGCAACGAAGATTGGCGCAAAGTTTGTCGGGCATTTATAGAAAGCAAGGGTTGGATCAATCTGCCGCACAAAAAAAGGCTTGGAAAGACTTAAAAGACGGAACGGTTGCGGCGGAGGACTATAAGAAAGCCATTCAAGATGTAAAAAACGAAACTGACAAAGCAACAAAATCAACAAAAAAATACGGAGAGCAAGCGCAAAAAAGCGGCAACACGGCAAAATCCGCATTTTCAAACATTGGCGCGGCGTTAAACAAATTGGCACTTGTGGCGGCGGCGGCATTTTCGGTACAAAAAATTATACAATTTGGAGCGGAAGCATCCGAACTTGCCACAAAATCAGAAGCAAGCGTACAAAGGTTGATTGATATATATGGCGAAGCAAGCCAAGCGGTTGGTGATTTCATAGACGCAAATGCGCAGGCTCTTGGTATATCAAGAACGGCGGCGGTTTCTTATGCTTCCATATATGGAAACCTTTTCAGCGTATGGGCAGACCAAAAGACAAATGCGGCATTAACAACTCAATATTTGCAAATGACCGCAGTAGTGGCGAGCAAAACAGGCAGAACCGTCGAAGATGTGCAAGAGCGTATCCGTTCGGGTTTGCTTGGAAACACCGAGGCTATTGAGGATTTGGGCATTTTCGTCAATGTTAAAACCATTGAAATGACCGATGCTTTTCAACGAATGGCAAATGGCAAATCTTGGGAGCAGTTAGATGCTTATACTCAACAGCAAATTCGTTCAATGGCTATTCTTGAACAGGCAACCGCAAAATATGGAAACGAAGTCGCAAAAACATCTGCGTTGGCAAAGTCACAATTTAGGGCGGCTTGGCAAGATTTTCAAGCGACTTGGGGGCAAGTAGTTAACCAAGTTCTTATGCCTGCGCTTGAAGTATTGACAGAAATATTAATTAAAGCAACGGCAATTACACAAATTATTTTTGGAATATCAAGCGCAACGATTGAGCAGAGCGATGCAATATCTCAGGCTGTTGACAATCAAGACAAATTGACGGCTTCGGTTATAAAGACCGAGAAAGCAACGCGAAAAGCTCTCGCGGGATTTGATGATTTACAGATATTAACAAGGGGTGCGGAAGAAAATGCCTCAAACGAGAGCACATCGGGTGGCGGGCTTAATTCCAACCTGGGATTTTTACCAAATGCCTCAAAAGAGCAAATAAATACTGATGCGTGGGAGCGTTTGCGCGGCATAATTAAACAAATCTCTAATTTGTTTATGACGGGTTTTTGGAGAGGTTTTGAAAATGCGGACTTTTCAAGATTAAAAACCGATCTTAATGACATTTTTCAATCTATCAAAAACATTTTTCAAAATCCCGAAGTTTCAGCGTCGGTTAAAAATTTTTCCGAAACTTTTGTTGTTTCTTTTGGCGAAATAATAGGAAGCATATCATCTATCGGCATAACACTTGCACAAAATCTTGTGAGTGGAATAAAATCGTATTTAGATGAAAATTCACCATTTATTTCTGAAAAAATCGCAGGGATTTTTGATGCGTCGAGTCAACTTTCTGAAAAAGTTGCAAATTTGTGGAACTCATTTGCTTATATTTTTTCCGCTTTGGCTGATGAAAACGGAGTGAACCTCACGGGAAACATTATTTCTATTTTTTCTAACGCGTTTTTATTTGTTACAGAAATAGCCACCAAATTTGCCAAAGATTTTATTGGAATAATTTCCAAGCCTATTTCTGATAATAAAGAAGAATTGAAGCTCGTTTTAGACGATGTTTTAGGATTCTTTGCCAACATTTTGACTCCGATTAAAGATATGTTGGATAGAATTGGCGAGAAGTTTGATGAGGTATATGAAAATCAAATATCTCCTTTTATAAATAATTTAAGCGACGGTTTTTCTGAAATTGTGTCAGCGTTAACAGATGCGTGGAAAGAACACATTGCGCCTGTGTTAGACGATTTTGCAAAGGGTTTTGATGAAACTATTGATAATCACGTTGCACCTGCTCTTGAGGAAACAATCGAATTGTTTGGAAACATAATTCAAACTATAGATTTAGTGTGGCAAAAATGGCTTAAACCTTTTGTTCTATGGATGGTAGAAGAATTTGGAGATGACATTGGAAAAACCATCCAAGAGTTGGGAGAATTTTTTAATGGCATTATAACCGTTGTCAGCGATATGGTCACGGCAATAACAGGTACGTTAAATCTGCTTATGGATTTTCTGCAAGGAGATTTTACAGGAACTTGGGAAGATGTCGGAGAAGAATTGAGTGAAATTTGGAAACCTGCAGTCAATAGTATAATTGATATATTTGAAAAAATGATTAATAAAATTATTAATGGTTTTGAAAATATGTTAAATTGGATTGTTGATGGTATGAACAAAATTTCGTTTGATGTCCCCGATTGGGTTCCTGAAATTGGAGGCAGTAGTTTTGGCTTTAATATTGGCAGAGTTAACTTTGGAGAAATATCTATACCTCGACTTGCACAAGGCGCGGTAATACCTCCAAATCGTGAATTTCTCGCAGTGTTGGGCGATCAAAAACACGGCGCAAACATTGAAGCACCGTTACAAACGATTGTGGATGCGTTTAATATCGCGCTTGCGCAGAATTATGGCGCAAGAAGTGGAAATACCGAGGTAATCCTTGAAATTGACGGCAGAGAGTTTGGTAGAGCCGTTGTCGAACAAGGCGACAAAGAAAGTCGCAGAATTGGCACAAGGTTGGTGATTGCGTAATGGAATATGTAAAAATCGGCGGAAAGGTATGGGATGTTATTGTTACGGAGCTGTCCGAAAATTTTAGCATTTTGTATTCAGAAAACACGGGACGAACAATGTCTGCGGGCGCAAGAATGGTGCTCGATCCTTTGGGAACTTTTATAGGGCATAAAATCACATTTCAGCGCAAACAAGGAAATGAAGCAGAATATGACCGCTTTTTTGATTATATGAGCCAACCTCGATATGATGGAATATCTGTCGATATTGTTCACGGGCAGACAACTATTAAATATGATGCTTATGTGTCGCAAGGCGAAAGGGCTTTAAAACGCATTGATCCAAAAACAAATAAGGTATATTGGGATAAGTTTTCGCTCAATATAGTGCCTATGGAAGCACAGGTAGTGCCCGAATGATTAAAAAGGGTGTATCAATTAAATATGGCAACATTGCCCCAGGCGCAAAAGAAGGCTTTGTGCCAACATCGAGTGAAAAAGAGTTTGATACGCTTTTCCAATTACAACGATATAATTTAAATTTCCCGAATTACGCAAACCCTTGCGAGTGGTTTAGAACGATATTAGATGGAACGGCATTGCCCGTTCCGTCTAATGTTCAAAACGCAAATGTGGGCTTGTGGAGCGAACAAATTAGCGGTGAAGATGGAACTTTTGAAGAACCGATAGTTTTAACTTTAGAGAGCCAGGGAAATTATACCAGTGCGGGATTGACGCTGACATTCGACAAGCAAAACTCCATATATCCCACTCACCTTAATATTCATTGGTATAGGGTTTCGGAAGATGAAACGATAGATTTGGGCGAAAAAGATTTTTATCCCACGGATTCGGTTTATTTCTGCGAAAATCAAGTCGAAGCGTATAACAAAATTGTTATCACTTTTGATGCTCTTAATATGCCAAAAAGTAGGCTGATTGTAAGAAGTATAGACTATGGATATGGTACTTTCTTTTATGGTGACGAATTACGAAATGTCAAGTTAATTCAAGAAATAGACCCTATTTCTGCACAAATTGTAATTAACACGGCAGATTTTGTTTTAAGCATTAATGGCGGCGTAGAGTATTCGTTCCAAACCAAACAGCCGTTAAGCGTGTATTTTAACGGTGTGCTAAAAGCGACCACCTTCGTCAAGTCGGCAAAAAGACGGTCAAAAAATCTATGGAACATCCAAAGCGAAGATTATATCGGGCTTATGGACGGAACACTTTACAAGGGCGGGATTTACACAAATCATTCAGCCGTAGATATATTGACAGATATTTTTGAAACCGCAAACGTCCCTTTTCAAATTGATAATGCGTTTTGGGATGCAAAAGTAACAGGCTACATTCCTTATACTACTTGCCGAAAGGCACTAATGCAGGTGGCTTTTGCTATACAAGCGGTCATTGATACAAGCAATGTGGATTATGTAAATGTGTATGGCTTAAAAGATGATATAGAACAGGAAATACCGCTTAATAGAATTATGCAAGGACAAAATTTTGTTGATGAAGAAGTCGTCAAGGTGGTAGAAGTCACGGCTCATACATTTAAGATGACATCGGAATCTCGCAATGTATACGATGCCAATGAAAGCGGAACAGGGGATAATATTTTTGTAAAATTCAATGAGCCATTGCACGATTTATCCATTGTAAACGGAACTATCGTATCAAGCGGAACGAATTACGCCATCATCAATGCTCTTGCAAATTGTGTGCTGACGGGGCAAAGATATGAACACACCACGCAAACTCGGCAAAAACACAACCCGCTTATTTTGGCGAGTGATACAGAAAAAATAATCTCCGTAGAAAACGCTACGCTTGTATCACCATACAATATTGACAATGTCCTTGAAAAATGTTATAATTGGTTTGCGAGAAGAACAACCACAAATTTAAAAATTATCGAAGGCAAACATAATGTAAAAATCGGAAGCATTTTATATGGACAAGTTGTGTACGGCGGGGAGGTATATGGCGGTTCTCGTTCGGAGATTGTATATGACAAGACTGTTAATGTGGGAGATGTTGTTGGTGTTGAAACAGAGTACCTCGGTAATGTTACGGGCAGAATAATTAAGCAGTCGTTCAATTTGAATGGAGGCATAATTATTAAGGAGGCGTCGATGCGATGATATACGATAGAACTCAAGCGGATGTTGACGCGGCTATTGTTTTAAGAGAAACAAAAATAAAAGTATTCCAAAGTTTGACCGCGAGTGAAATCGAGACGCTTGAACGAGGAACGCTTACAATAAACACTCTCAACAGAATAGAAACAAAGCAAAAAGAACTGCAAGAGCTGTTGAATGGTATAGGGTATTGGGACATCAATATCATTAATAAAGAGTGGAATGAAACACAAGTTTTTGACGAAACTGAATTTAATCGGATTGTTAATAATGTAAATGTGTTAAGAAGTGCGTTTTTTGCATACGCAGATACGCCTACACAGCCCAAAGCGGTATATCATTTCGACAGCATAAATTCGTTAGAAAAAATCTTATATGACCTCGGAGAAATGATTGATGATGTTAAAGAATTTTATAATGAATGTGGCAATTTTCAATGTGGAGAGGTATAAACGATGAAAGAATTTATTGATAAAACGCCCGAGCAAAGTGGAACGCCCATTAACCGAGAGGCTTTGATGGCGATACAGGGATTTGAGGCAAAAGATACCGCTTTCAATGATGATGGAAGTATTACAGAGACAAATGCGGCGGGGCATACCAAAACAACGGTTTTTAACTCGGATGGAAGCATTACAGAAACTTTCGTCGGGGAAAAGACAATATCAAAAACAACAATTTTTAACAGCGACGGAAGTATTACGGAGGTATTATCGTGATTTGGGCAGAAATTAAAAAAGCAATAAATTCTACACTTGGAACAAGTCAGTTTAAACCATTGAACGAAGCAATAAAACAAAACATCAATTCACTTCAGTCGAGTGTCGAAGGCAATTTGTCTGAGTTACAAGGAGGAGTTGATGAATTACAAGACGAAATTGTTGAGTTAAGACCTGCCATAAGAAATGAGGTTTATGAAGGTTATTATGATTTTTTCTTAACACAACAAGATTTAGGAGCAACATCAGTGGCAGATTTATTAGTAGTGCCAAGAGGTGAGGAAATATCGAGCGCGGCATATTCGAATCATTCTGCCATAAGAATTATACTCCCAAATACCTGCTATACGATCGGTCGGGAAGCGTTTGCCTTTTGCTTACGTTTATTGCGCATCGCTCTTCCCGACAGCGTTGGTACTGTGGGAAACTTAGCGTTCTATAATTGCGAGAAGCTCAACGAGGTTGTTATTGGAACTGGTGTCGGATTTATTGGTCAAGATGCTTTCGCAAATTGTTACGATCTTGAACGTGTGTTTTACAAAGGTACAGAGGAACAATGGGCGAAGATCCAGATTAGTTCTGGAAACACTTATTTAACTAACGCGGAAATATATTTTAATGCATAAATTAAAGGAGAAACGCAAAATGAACATTGATTGGAAAAGAAAACTCACAAGCAGAAAATTTTGGATGGCGATTGCGGGATTCATTACGGGTTTAATTCTCGCGTTTAATGGCTCGGCAGAAGTGGCAGAGACAGTATCGGGGTGCATTATGGCGGGCGCGTCTGTTATTGCTTATGTAATTGGTGAGGGTCTTGCCGATTCCGCAAATGGTGGTGGCGAGAGTGGCACTTAATCACGAGGATTTCATTGAAATAAAAAAAATGCTTGATGACCGATATGTTTTAAAAAGCGATTGCAATGAGAAACAAGAAGCGGTTAACAAGAGATTTGCAAACGATGACAAACGCATTGACAAGTTAATTGATAGAATGAACTTGTGGAACAAACTTCTTTGGGCGATTGCATCGTCCAGCATAGGCGCGCTGATTGTGTCGTTCTTTGAGTTAGTTTTAAAATAACTTGACAAAATAATTCTTATGTGCTATAATGTGAAAGGGGATAGGGTGCGCACCCGAAAGCGGTTACCTCGCCGTTTCCCCTTCTTTCTTTATATTTTGAGGTTATGGAGGATAAAAAATGGAAAAAAATTGTAACAACTGCACTGCGGAAAAAAGAGACATTTCTGTTGTGACAATGTCAAGCGCGGATTGGCAGAGAAATGAACAAAGACACGAGCGAAGAGAAAAACGGCACATTTGGGTTATAGTGTTGCTTATTGTGTTGCTTGTGGCGAGTAATATCGCGTGGGTTGTGTATGAAAGCCAATTTGAAGTTGTAGAAGAAACAACAATAACACAAGAAAATGAAAATGGCTATAACAATTATATCGGAAATGACGGAGATATAAACTATGGCGAAACAAACGATAACACAGAAAAAATATCGTAGAAAAAAGCAGCGTGCTCGTTGTAAGACTTGCGGAAAATTTAAATAACAAGGAGGGATGGTGTATTGTTTCTCTCCGACGAAATTCCAATAATCTGCAATCTGCCAAGAGATTTGGAATATGCAGATATATTTTTTGTTCATGATCTTCATTTCGGCTCTGAATTATACGATGATCGAAAGTGGAAAGAGTTCAAAAAAATCACACAAAATAATGACCGAGCATATATTTGTTGGGTGGGAGATTTGATGGAAAACGCTATAGTTGGAGGCAAGTCGGATGTTTATACTCAAACGCATTCCCCTGCTCAACAAAAAGAGTGGATAGCACAAGAAATGTTTGATTTAAGAGATAAGACAATTTGCGTTGTTCCGGGAAACCATGAACACAATAGAACAACCAAAACGTGCGGTCTTTATCCTATGTATGATATATGTATGTTGGTGGGTATTGATGATAAGTATAGGGACATCACGGCATATATAGATATTGGAATCGGAACTAAATCTACTGATAGGCGAAAGCAAATTCATTATTTTGGGCAAGTAAAACACGCCTCGAGAGAAGCAACAAATTATGGATTTTCGGATTTCACGGACGGCATAGATTTTTATGCCTTTGGTCACGACCACAAACCCGTTGATCTGCCGAGGGCAAAGATGGTATTTGACCAGCACAACAAAGTTGTTTACAAACGGAATATTGAAAACATTAATTGTGGCTCTTTTTGCAAACAAGGTGGATATGGTTCGCGGAACGGATACAGACCACAAAGCGATAAAGTTTATAAGTTACGCATTTTTGGCGGCAAAAAGAAAATGGAAACTACGGGGTTCTATGTATGATATATTATGTAGCGTACAAGCATGGCGGCTCTATGAGGAATTTAAGAAAAGCCGCAAAAATTACACACGATTTGCAAGTCAATGACATTGCGAATTGCTACATTTGCCCTTTATTAACATTTTCGCATTTAGGATATAAGGAAATCGGCTTTGAAAATGAGCTTGAATTATGTTTTGACATTTTGCAAAATTGTGATAAAATGATTGTAGCGAGTGATGTATCAGAAGGAGTTCAAGCAGAAATTAAATTCGCAAAACTCATAAAATTGGAGGTGGTAAGCCTTGGCGAAAACGGAGAATTACAACCTTTCGAGGAGTGAGTGGGAAAACTTGATTGATGAATACGTGTTTAACGAAAATCATAGGGCGATGCTGAAGCGCAATTTGCTTGATGGTCGCACCTATGAACGGATAGCAGAAGAATTTGATATGTCAACTCGGCAGGTTGCAAGGCTTATGCCAAAATTACAAGAGAAATTATTCTCGCGCATAAAATAACATAAAATTGTCATTAAAATGACATCTTCACGACATTGTGAAGGTGTCATTTTTTTGTTATCATATAACCAAGAGGTGATGATATGAACATAACCAAATTTATTAAGTCGCACAAAGAATTGAACGAACTGCCATTCCTTGTGGTTTTCCGTACCATTCAAATATTGCGTGAAAAAGGTATGATAAAGGGTTTTGATGATGTGGATAGAGTACAACCCTAATCCGCTTGGCTTGCGTGTAGGTGATTGTGTTATTCGTGCCATATCAAAGGCTTTAGATATGCCGTGGGAAAAAACATATATTGACCTATGCGTTCAAGGTTTTATGATGGGAGACCTTGCCTCGTCAAATGCCGTGTGGAGTGCCTACCTAAAACACAAAGGCTTCAAGCGTTGCACTATTCAAGATTGCCCCGACTGTTATACCGTTGAGGACTTTTGCCGAGAACACCCAAAGGGCGTTTACGTTATCGGTACAGGCTCACACGCAGTTGCCGTTGTTGATGGTTGCGTTTTCGATGCGTGGAACAGTCTGCGAGAAACACCCGTGTATTATTTTGAAAAAGGAGAGTAAATATGGCTTACCCTAATTATTATCAAGGCGGTTTTTATCCGCAGTATCAAAATGGAGCAGTCCCCGATATGCTAAATCAGTATAAGGGGCAGTATCAGCAGATGCCAATGCAACAGCCGATGATGCAACAGCCCGTTCAGCAGATGCCGATACAGTCAAACGGTGGGCTGATTTGGGTTGACAATGAGGAGCAAGCAAAGAATTATCTTGTCGCTCCGAATAATGTTGTGCCGATGTTTGATAAAAATTCTTCGCAAATGTATATAAAAAGTGCCGACGGAGCAGGAATGCCGACATTTAAGAAATACAAGTTGACAGATTTTGAGGATGCCGACAATGCCCCTAAAACGCCCGTAGAGCATAAATGCACTTGCGGTGATAAGTTTGTATTTAAAAAAGATTTCCAAGCCTTACGGAGCGAATTTGAGGCTCTACGGAACGAATTAGAAGAATTAAAGGCAAAACCAAAAACAAAAACTTCTAAAAAGGCGAGTGAGGAGGTAACAGATGGCTAACAATCTTTATAATCAGTTTGGAAGTGCGCCAGTATCGAATGAAATGGCGCAGATTGTAAAACAAGTACAGGATTTTCAAAAAACATTTAAGGGAAATGCCAAAGCACAGGTGGAACAGATGGTGGCTTCTGGTATCATTCCGCAGAATGTGTTTAATGAATTGGCACATCAAGCCAATCAAATAATGGCTTTTATGCCAAAATAACTATGGCTTCAAAATCGGGTGCACACGATTTTTGGCAAATAAATATATTATAGGAGAAATAAAAAATGATGGAAACAGGATATTCCCTCGCTGACATTGCGGCGGCTACTGGCAATAGTGGCAATAACAACAATGATGGTTGGGGCGGAAACAACGGTTGGTGGATTATTATTCTGCTTCTCGCCCTCGGTCGTGGTTATGGCTTTGGCGGTGGCTACGGCGGCGGTAATGGTGGCGGTTATGGTCAGCCCATCGTGATCGACAGCGGTAAGGGTGGCTCTTGTGGCTGTTGCTCCCCTTGCGCTACTCAGGCTGATCTTGCGGCAGGCTTTAACAACTCCGCAGTTCTTGCAAACCTCAATGACATTCAACTCGGACAGGCGGCTATTCAACAGACACTTTGTCAGGGCTTCAATGGCGTAAATACTGCCATTCTTCAAAATGGCTACAACACACAGGCGGGCTTTAACGGACTTTCTCATCAGCTTTCCGATTGTTGCTGTGCAACACAGAGAGCTATTGATGGTGTAAAGTACGCTATTGCGGAGCAGTCTTGCGATACTCGTCACACTATTTACAATAGCACTCGTGACATAATCGACAATGCAAATGCAAATAGCAGAGCAATTCTTGACTTCTTGACAAAGGACAAGATTGACACGCTTCAGTCTGAAAACCTTGCGCTTCGCTTCAGAGCTTCACAGAGCGAGCAGAACGCATTTATCACCGCTAATCAGCAGGCGCAGACCGCTGAACTTATCCGCAGACTTGGTGCAGATTGCCCCACTCCTGCGTATGTGGTCCAACCCCCTCAGCCTGTCACCTTCCCCACTAACTGTTGCGGACAGGTAAATTATGCGGCTACGGGTTGCGGTTGCAACGGCGGTTTCTAAAAAATCAATAGATAAAAGATTGACTACTTTCGCATTTAGCGGATGTTCGGGCGATAAGGTTACTGCCCGATAATGACTTTCGGGGAGCAAACGGGCAAAAGTAGACGGATGCTCCCCTCTGTTTTATTATGAAAAGGAGATTTTATTATGGCGGCTGAATATAGCTATCCCCTCGTGCAGACAGTTGCAGAGGACGAAAATATTATATTCCTTGACGGTGACAGATGTTGCAAGAAAGGATATATCACACACAGAAGCGGATCGGGTGTGTTCCGTCTTAAAGGAGCAGGAAACGCTTGCAAGACCGTTTACAGAGTTACTTTTAACGCAAATATAGCGGTAAGTGCAGCGGCTGATGGCGGTGTTGTCGGTCCGATAAGCGTGGCAATTCAAGAGGATGGAGAAACCCTTCAGAATGCTGTCGCAACCGTTACGCCAACCGTTGCAGAGGCGTTTTTCAACGTGTCATTAAGTACGTTTATTATCATCCCTTGCGGTTGTTGCGTGACCGTATCGGTAGAAAATGTAAGTGTTGGAGCGGCAGGAGCGGCAGGCTCTGCGATTGATGTTACCAATGCGAACATCATCTTTGACCGTGTAGCGTGAGAAAGGAGAAAACACAATGAAACATCTTGAAGAACTCAAAGAAGTTGTAAAAAGAGAACTTGAAAAGTTTGGCAAGCAGGGCGACATTTCCGTATCAAGCCTTGACAAAATCCATAAACTCAGTGATTTGTACAAAAATCTCTGCAAAATCGAAATGCTCGAAGAAGAAGCCGAGGGCGGTTATTCTGAGGCGAGAGGTGGCAGAGGTCGCGGTCGTTCTTCCTACGAAACGGGCGGTTCGTCTTACGATGACGATATGATGTACTCTGAGCGCAGAGGCAGAGGCAGAAACGCAAAGCGTGACTCTATGGGCAGATATTCTTCCGAGGGTGGCTCTTATGAGGGCGGTTCTTATGAAAGGGGCGGTCAAGGCGGATATTCTCGCGACGAGGCTACCGATTGGATGATGCGTGAACTTGGTTCTATGATGGAAGATGCCGACCCAAAGCAACGAGAGGCTCTCAAAAAGTGCATGAGAGAGTTGGAAAGGGACTAACCCAAACAAGCGGCGGTGTAAAGTCAACGCAATTTGAAGATAAAACACTCGAAAAACAGACAAATGATTATAGCGAGCTTGACATCTTCCCTGCTTTACAAAAGTACAAAGACAAACACAATACCGCCAACTTGCAAAAATTGATGGTTGAAATTTTGGAATTTTGCCGTTCCGTATATGCAAGCACGCAGAATGAGGCAGAGCGCAAAATTTACCATTCAATGATTGAAAAATTGAATAAATAAAATTAGAGCGACAAAACTGTCGCTCTTTTTATTGCAAAAATATTTTAAAAAATTATAAAAAGTTTTCAAAAACTTATTGACAAATAGAAAATGTTGTGTTATAATGTATACGTAAGATAAAAAATTGAGAAAGAAAAGAGGTAAACGAAATGACTTACAAATGCCTTGAATGCGGACACATTTTTGAAGAGGGAGAACAAAGGCACTGGACTGAACGTCAAGGAGAATTTTCTGAGGCAAAGATCGGATGCCCTTTGTGTAGGGGTGACTATGAAAAAACAGTGATGTGTGAAATTTGCAAGGCGCATCACCTTTCTGACAAACTAAAAGGCGGAGTATGCGAGCAGTGCATACAAACTTATTGGAATGACCTCGATATGTGTTTTAAAGTGGGTTCAAATGACGCAACGAGTATTGATTTAAATTGTTTTTTGGCTTCGGCTTTTGATAAAGAAGAAATCGAACAGATTTTATTTGAAACATTAAAGTCAAGGCAAGAATATTCAGGTGAATCAGTTAGAAATGTTTGCGAAGGGTTCGCAAAAGATGACCTCGATTGGTTCGGCGAGACATTAGCGGAGGAGGTGAATAAAAGTGAAAACACCAAAAATTAACCGAGAAGAAATAAGAAATAATATGCTCGCGGTAATGCTTACAGACGCTCAAAAAGAATCGGTTGAAAGAGAAGCTAATAAGGCTGGTCTTTCGATGTCAGCTTGGGTGCGAATGGTTCTTGCGGATAAAATCAACCAAAAATAAAAAACAAAAAAAGAAAGAATGAGGTAAAAAAATTATGGCAGAACCTATTTTAATCTATGGGAAATCGGGAAGTGGAAAGAGCCGTTCTTTGAAGAATTTTGCAGAGGACGAAATTTTCTTTGTAAATGTAATTTCAAAGAGATTGCCCTTCCCCAAGAAATTCAAGTATGAGGCAAGAACATCCGATTATGAAGTTATCAAAAATCAGTTGTCAAAAATGCCTTGCAAGGTTGCGGTTATTGATGATGCAGGATATTTGATGACCAACACATTTATGACAGGGCATAGCAATCCAAAGGGCGGTGCAAGCACG
The DNA here is from genome assembly GCA_045531105.1 of Eubacteriales bacterium. Classification (GTDB taxonomy): domain Bacteria; phylum Bacillota; class Clostridia; order Oscillospirales; family CAG-272; genus RGIG2000. The sequence continues at coordinate 22,036 of JAZSDJ010000058.1, forward strand.
TTTGATTTATTCAATACCATCGGAGACCAATTTTGGAGTTTGATACAGTTTATCAAAAAAGCGTTGCCTGAAAATGTTCGAGTTTATTTTATGATGCACGAAATCAGCAATGATACGGGAGAAGTAAAGGTAAGAACCATTGGAAAGTTACTGGATGAAAAAGTTTGTATTGAAGGAATGTTTACCGTGTGTCTGCATTGTTTGACAAGCGGAACGAGGCATTATTTTAAGACACAGGGCGGTTCAAATGATATTGCAAAGTCTCCCGAAGATATGTTTGACCTCGAAATCGACAACGATTTGAAAGCTGTGGACAATAGGATTGTGGAGTTCTACGGCTTCGGTGAATAAAATGGCTAATTTCGACAGTGGAGTAAAATCATTTATAACAGGCAAATGCACAATAAAAGTGCATTTCCCTGTTGATTGGAAAGATAGGGCAGATGTGTCTTGTATGCAATGCCCTTACCTTTCAAGCAATGAACGGATGTGCCAATTAAACAAGCAACCTGTTCAATATCCAAAACAATATGTGGGATTTGATTGTCCACTAAAATTTAATGAACAAGGAGAAGAAGAAAATGAGAGCAATTAACAATTTTGAAAATGTACAGGCGAGTACAGGAGAATTTAATAAACCCACGGCAGGCGGGTATTGTGTTGAGATTCTTGCAGTCAAGGATGTGCCGATGGATGCCAACACGGGCAAGGGCGATTATTTAAAAATCGACTATGATATTTGCCACGGAGAGTTTGCGGGATATTACACCAAGCAGAATGAGCGTTTTGGCGGTGATTGGTTTGCAAACTTCATCCGTTCCTACAAGGAAACCGCCGCGGGAATGTTCAAGCATTTCATTAACTGTGTAGAAGAAAGCAACACGGGCTACAAGTGGGCGTGGGATGAAAAAAGCCTCGTTCATAAGTATGTGGGCGTTGTGCTTGGCGAGGAGGAGTACAGAAAGAGCAATGGAGATCTCGGGGTGAAGTTGGTTGTTAAAGAGATCAAGACGACCGATCAGATTTTAAAGGGAGATTTCAAGACCCCCGCAATTAAGAGGCTTGCAATTCAGTCGCAGACTTATAGTTCAACTACAACACCCAACTTTGTAGAAGTCGCAAGCCTTGATGACGCTCTGCCGTTCTAAAATTGCTTTAAATCGGTTTTAAGAGGGTTTACGGTAAGGGGGTATAAATAATTACCCCTTTGCCAAAAATCTTAATATAGGCGATTCTGACGCGTTGTGGAGGGTTTATAGTGAATTATAAGAAGATATATGCAATAAAGAAAGCAAATGAAGAAAGAATTTTGAAGGTCTGCCCAAATTGCCCGAATACAAGCGGAATATATTTTCTATTAAGAGAGGAAAACGGATTTAAGTTTGGGTATATAGGTCAAGCAAAGCATATTCTTTCAAGATTGGCTCAACATCTTTCTGGGTATCAGCATATAGACTTGTCAATAAAAAAACACGGACTATGGAGTGAAGAAAATTCAACGGGGTACAAGGTACATTGTTTGCAATTTCCCGAAAGCGAACTTGACGAAAAAGAACAATATTTTATAAAGAAATATGCAAACGCAGGGTATCAAATGCGGAATGCCACAAGCGGTTCGCAGGGTGTAGGCAAAAAGGGACTTGACAATGCAAGACCGACACGAACATATTATGACGGGCTTGCACAAGGATACAAAAATGCCCAAAAAGAGGTCGCGCACCTTTTTGATTTACACCTCGACTATACCACAAAAAAGCAACCGCCTACCAAATTGCAAGAAAAAGCGATACAAAAATTTAAAGATTTTTTGGAGGAAGCCAAAAGTGAAAAAAATAGTTGTGAATGAGAGAAAATATTATATTGAAATTGACCAAATTCGCCTTGTATATGAAGATGATGCTCTTGTGGGGTGGTATAGACCGTGAATAAATATGCAATATATCAAACGATAAAGGCAGAAATTGCAAGAACGGCAAAAACATCGGAAGAATATGAGCGAAGAATAAGGGCATTAGCGAAAAAAGTTGAGGATATAATATGGAAATAAAAGATTCGGGCAACAGAAGAACATTTGAAACAGGCGCACAAAGAGATTGTGCAGAGGGGCGTGGTCGTATGGATCTTCTTCCTTGGGCGGCAATTATGGAAGTTTCCAAGCATTGTGAGAACGGAGCGAAAAAGTACGGCGAACACAATGTGGACAAGGGAATACCAACATCGAGCCTTTGCGATAGCGCGGCGAGACACCTTGCGAAATACCTTGATGGATGGGATGACGAGCCGCATCTATTGGCGGCGGCGTGGAATTTGCTGTGGGCGTTAGAAATGGAAATTAAGCACCCCGAATTGGTAAATACGCCGTGGATGAAGAATGGGAGGAACAACGATGCAAGTGAGATTGATTAAATATCCATCTGCCGAAGACTGGATGTTTGCCAAATGTTGCACATTAGTAACTGTCGGCAAAGAAGTGGCAAAAGAACCGACACAAGAATGGAAACACAAACTCCTTGAAGCAAGGCATAGCCCTATTCGCGTTTTGCAATTCGCGTTCGAATTAGAGTTGCCATATTGGGTGAGTGTTCATCTGTGTAGGCATATCCACGCGCAGCCGTTTGTCAAGTCGCAGAGGAATGACAGACAGAGCGATTATGACCGCACAAAAGCACCGCAAGACGAAACCGTTAAAATGATTTGGTATATGAATGCCGAAGAATTGATGATTATTGCAAACAAAAGGCTTTGCAAACAGGCGAGCAAAGAAACAAGGCAGATTGTGAAAACGATGTGTAATAAAGTTCTCGATGTTTGCCCCGAATTTGACGGCTTGCTCGTTCCGATGTGCCAATATCACGGCGGCAAGTGCCACGAAATTTTTCCTTGCAAATCCTAAAATTCTATTGACAAACACGGCGTGATGTAGTATAATTTATATAGTCGATGATGTTTGGCAGAGCATTGTCGCTCAAGTGAATATCGTTGACTATCGGGCATCCTTACTGAGCGAACTGCCATTCGCAAGGTTGGGGTGCTTATTTTATAACAAGAGGTATAAATATGATGCTTGATGCTGTGCAAATAATTAAATCACAAATAACAATGAGTGATATGTTGGCAAAATATGGATTACCTGTAAAGCATAGAATCCCCTGCCCCTTGCATTGTGGCAAGGATGACAATTTTGAAATCAAAAGCAACCATTGGCGGTGCTATTCTCGGTGCGGAAGTGGAGACACAATATCTTTTGTGCAAAAATTTTTCGGCTTGTCTTTCCAAGATGCTTTGAAAAAGATTGATGCAGATTTCGGGCTGAATATTTATGGAGACCATTCGCTACAAGAATTAAGAAGTGCCTATTATATGCAACAGGCTATACAGGCAAAGAGGGAACGAGAAAAACGGGAAAAGCAAAAAGCGGATGATGAATATTGGACGGCGTTTGATGAATGGAAGCGACTCGATGATAACCGCAGGATTTATAGACCGAAATTACCCGATGGAGAACTGCATCCGCTTTTTGTGGAGAGTTTGCAAAAATTAGATTATCAAAAATATGTCCTTGATTGTTTGGATGAAAGGAGGATGTCACTATGAACGAAGAAGCTATTGCTTGTATGGAAATATCGGACTTGTTAAGGTCAGAAAACGTCTATATGATACAGGCTCAACCGATAGAGGTTAGGGAACAGTTAAAGGCTTTGTATTTTGCGAGAATGCAAGAGTTAAAAGCTGACAAGGAACTCAAAGAGCAAGTCAAGCGAATGTTCAAAGCATTTGACACGGCGGAGCGTGAAATGGCTGACGCTTACACAAAAGAAAATGCAAAAAAGAACTCGGAAATTTGCCTTGCCTTTGATGGAAAAGGTCAGCCGTTGTCAACTATTGACAATTTTCTTTCAATTCTCCGAAATGACAAAGAGTTTGAAAGCCTGCGTTTTAATCAACTTTCTTATTCACCCGAGCATATCGTTGACGGCAAATTGGAGCGTTGGCAGGATAAAGACGATAGCCGAGCAAGGTTTTATATTGAACAAAAATATAAAATCCACAACCGAGAAAAACTTGATGATGCCCTGCGTATTCTCTTTGCGGAGCGTGAGTATCACCCCATAAAGCAGATTATTGAGGCGGTACAATGGGATGGTGTGCCGAGAATAACCGAGTTGTTTATCAAGTGGCTTAAATGCGAGGACACGCCATATATCCGAGAAGTTACACGGCTTGTATTTGCAGGAGGCATTCATCGTCTTTACAATGCAGGGTGCAAGTTCGATGATGTTGCCGTTCTGATTGGTACAAAGCAGGGCGAGGGAAAATCAACCTTTGCTCGTTGGCTTGCAATTAAGGATGAATTTTTCACAGAGGTTACGGAAATCGAAGGACAAAAAGGAATCGAGGCGATTGAGGGCGCGTGGGTGTGTGAGATTGCCGAGCTTTTGGCAGTTACAAAGTCAAAAGAGGTTGAGGCGGTTAAGTCATACATTACAAAACTCGTTGACCGTTACCGCAGACCCTTTGACCGCAGAACAACAGACCACAAAAGACAATGCGTTTTTATCGGTACAACAAACAAAGAGCAGTTTTTGACCGACAAGACAGGAAACCGCCGTTGGTATCCTGTAAAGGTAAATTCAAGCGGTTATGATTTGCACGACCACAAAGAAGAAATCCAATCGGACATTTTGCAAGCGTGGGCAGAGGCTAAATATCTGTATGATAAAGGCGAGTTACAACCTTATGCGGACAGAAATCTTCTCGCAGAGATAAGAGAACGGCAAGAAATGGCGGTTGAGGATGATTACCGTGTAGGAATGGTGACGGAATATGTATCAAGAAAAGACAAAGTCTGCATCCTTGAATTGTGGAAATATGCCCTCGACAACGAATGGAGCAAACCGACACGCCGAGAAAGCAACGAATTGACCTTGATTTTGCAGAGCATCGGTGGGTGGGAGCGAGGAAAGATTGAGCGACATTCCGAGTTCGGAAATCAAATGTTTTGGGTAAAGAAAACGCCGAAGAAATTACCGCCGATTGATGATGATTTGCCCCTGTAAAATGTTATTTACAAGGCTATTTACAGTTATTTACACAGTTATTTACACCCAAAAACCCTTATAAATAAAGGATTTTTTCAAATTTTGTAAACAGTAAATAATAAAATAAGCAAAAACTTTTACAAAAGCAATTTTACAATATATATTTTTTACTTATAGGGAAAATTGTTTAAGTTATTTACAAATTACATGGAAACCCTTGTAGCATAAGGCTTTTGGGCGTAAATAGCGAAAAATTGAAGTTATTTACAAAAACAAAAAAATCTCAAAAATATTTCAAAAACTTTTCAAAAACTTATTGACATTTTGATTTTTATGTGTTATAATATAATCACAGTAAGGGGGGGACAACCCAAGAAAGAAAGAGGTATTTGAAATGAAAACAAATGAATTTAAGACAGAACGAGAGAATTTAATTGAGGATTTAGAGTGGTACATAGGAGAACTTAAAAGGGTAACAAAGACGGCAAAAGAAGAAAATATAAGCGAAGAAGAAATTGTAAAGAAAATCAAAAAGGCGATTACTGAAATTGTTAGATGAATCATAAAAGATGCGGCAAAACCGCCACGGAAAGTGAGAAAGAAAAATGATAATGGGCAATTTATTGATACATTCTTGGGTGGTCGCACTTCTTGGCATGGTTCTTGGAATGATTATAATGTATAGCATTTTAGGAGGAAAATAATGGCTAAAGAACCTATTATAAAGATTATGGAAACAGCCGAGAAACTTGAAGCGACGAAAAAGAAAATTGAAGAACTAAAAAAGAAATACACGGAGGGAGAGGGGAAATATGATAGTATTAAGAAAGTGGACTAAAACCAAATTTGACGGTTATCATTGGCGAGAAAAAAGATACAAGATGTATCTTTTGTTTGGGTTAATACCGCTATTTATATCAATCAATGGATGAGGTGCGAGATGAAAAAGTTCAAATTGTTTGCAAAAATATCAATGTGGTTGGCGATAGCGGCGTTTGTATTTGGCGGACTTTGGATGACCTGCGCTTGGTGGGATGTGCCGAGTGATATTGTGCTTGTACGCACGATAATCCTTTGTGTTTCGGTGTTCGGAATCAGCCTGTGTGCAATGTTTATTCTTGATGTGGCGATTGAAGCGAAAGAGTTGGATCGGGCGATGAACTTTCGCAAGTATGACACCTCCGATCGAAACGCTCGTTGTAAAGGATATATTGATTTAACCACATCGAGGTTGAAGAAATGACATACAAACTTATATTCAAGCTGACAAAGTATAAAAGCGAAAAGCCGTTCTCAACAGTTGTGGATTGTTCAGAGGATGAACTTGCGGGTGTAAAGGAAGAACGCGCGATGCACTTTGAGAAACTATATAAGACGCCCGTGCGGTGTGTCAAAGTGGAATTAATGAAGAGGAGGTAATTGATTATGACAGATAACGATATTATAAAGGTGTTGGAGCGTTGCAAAAATCCAAATTTAACTTGTCAAGGATGTCCTTTTGAAGGAGGAAACACTTGCTTATATTCCTTGAAAGCAAGTGCCCTCGACCTCATCAAACGCCAACAGGCAGAGATTGAGATGTTAAAGGCACAAAATGGTGTTTATGAAACTTGCATTGACCATAAACAAAAATCAATAGAGAGCCTTGAAATTGAATTAAAGGCTGTGCGAGGAGTGGCGAACTCTTACAAGCTCCACTACGGCAATCTGAAGATGGAGATAGCACGCGAGGTTTGCGATAGGTTGAAAGCGAAGGGAAATAAAAGAAATTGGATAATAGGCATAATGCCAGAGGAAATCGACAGCCTTATTAAAGAAATGGAGAGTGAAAATGAATCCCATTGACAGAAGCGTGTTTTTACAGATGTGCCAAAGATGCGTGTTTGAATTATCTCGTCAAGACAAAAGCGATGTTTTTGTACTACACGGCGGAGTGTTATATCACCCAATATCGTATTCGTTAGGATTTGATCCGAACGGAAATCCATTACACAAAGCGGTGTTGAAAGATTTAAAGGCAAACAGCCTCGTGGAGTGCCCGTTGTCCGATGTTTTTGAAAATTCTACAAAGGAATAACATTGAACTTGACAAAAGACAATATATGGTATATAATAAAGTAGACATGCATATACATTGCTCTGCAAAATGATGCGGAGTCGCCAAGGGGTTAAGGCGTTAGACTTTGACTCTAACATTCGCAAGTTCGAATCTTGCCTCCGCAGGGGCAGAGCGATGGTGATGTCTCCTCCTTTCTTAAAGATTTGGCGGCTCGGAAAGACGAGAAGTGCCGACAGGGTGAAATTTAGACTTGTCGGCGCGAAATTTATTTTGAGGGAGCACAATAATATGACATCCCCTTTTTTCGGTGGCGAGTTCCGTTTAACCAGTAAATATGGCTATCGCCATTTAAATGGGCAAAATCAGTTCCATGGCGGGATTGACTTGGTAGGCACTTCTTCTAAGCAAATTTGCGCCGTAGCATCTGGCATTGTTGTTGTTTCTCAAATTGTGTCCGACAAGAGCAACAGAACGTGGGAGTGGGGCAATTATATTGCTGTCGCGGGGGATGATGGGAACATTGTCTATTATTGCCATATGGCGGATAGAATTGCAAAAGTGGGCGAAAGAGTAAGCGTGGGAGACATCATTGGTGTCGAGGGCAATACGGGGTATTCTTTCGGGTCACATCTGCATCTTGAAGTGAGAAAAGATAATGTTGCTATAAACGCCGCAGATTATATCGGAATCCCAAATGAGGTAGGGATTTACAAGGTTGAAGAAAAAAGCCTCGAGAAACGAGTGGAAACTCTTGAGCAAAGCGTGGGGGAAATATACAACGACCTTTCGGATGTACCCGAATGGGCAAAGCCTACGATTGACAAGCTAATTCGCTCGGAAGTTCTCAAAGGGGATGAAAACGGAAAGCTCGCTCTGTCTTATCAAATGATACGAATGTTAGTTGTGCTTGATAGATCGGGCGTATTTAAATAAATGGTGCTATCGCCAAGCGGTAAGGCAAGGCTCTGCAAAAGCCTTATTCCCAAGTTCAAATCTTGGTAGCACCTCCAATGAGGGCGTGGTGGAATTGGCAGACACATCGGGTTTAAGCCCCGATGGATTATCCGTAAGAGTTCAAGTCTCTTTGCCCTCACCAATATGTCAGCGTGTCGGAATTGGCAGACGAGGCGGTCTCAAAAACCGTTGCTTTATGCGTGTGAGTTCAAGTCTCACCGTTGACACCAAATTTGATTATAAAAGGAGTTGATACAATATGCTAACCAAACACAGCCGATTGTGTCGGCTCTTTTGTGCATAATGGGGTGAACTTATGGCGAAAGGATTGACAGATAAGCAAAAGATATTTGTCTACGAATACCTCATTGACTTTAACGCGACACAGGCGGCTATAAGGGCAGGATATAGCAAAGATACCGCAGGAGCGATAGGTGCTGAAAACCTTAAAAAACCTCAAATTCAACAATTTTTAGAGAAGTATCAAAATGACCGTTCTGAAAAGTGCGGTATTAAGTTTGATATGATTGTTGAAGAATTGCGAAAGATAGGCTTTGCTGATATTGACCCCGAAGCCGTAAGACCGACAGACAAAATTAAGGCTTTGGAAACTATGTCAAAATTGCTTGGTTTCTTTGAAAACGGAGCAGATGAAAACATAGAGGACATAAGCGAAGCGGAGGCTGATGTCTTTGGCGGTTAAGAGGACAAATACACTTGCTTATAATTGGAGTGATAAGCACAAAGAGTATATGCGGAATACGCAAACTTGCTCAATGAATATTGCAGAGGGTTCTATCCGTAGCGGCAAGACCACAGACAATATATTTTGCTTTGCTCATGATTTGAAAAAGTCAAAAGACAAATTACACCTTGCAACCGCTTCAACGCAACCAACGGCAAAAATCATCATAGGCGATTGCGATGGGTACGGATTGGAGCATATTTTTAGAGGTCAATGCCGATGGGGTAAATACAAAGGCAACGAATGTTTGAGGATATGCGGAAAAGATACTAACTATAAAGAAAAGATTGTTTTGTTTTGTGGCGGTGCAAAGGCTGACAGTTACAAGAAGTTTAGAGGTATGTCTATTGGCTTGTGGATTGCAACGGAGATAAACTTACACCACGAAGAAACGATAAGAGAAGCTCAACGCAGACAGATAAATGCAGATATAAAACGCTTTTATTGGGATTTGAACCCCGAAAGTCCAAACGCAGAGATTTACCGAAAGTTTATTGATGTATATGAGGGAAAGAGCGAAAGCGGACAGTTAAAGGGCGGTTTTAATCTTATAACATTTAATATCTTTGATAATATCAATTTGTCAAAAGAAAACCTTGACGAAGAAATATCAAAATATGAGGTTGGAAGTGTTTACTATAAGCGAGATATACTCGGTTTACGATGTGCGGCAGAGGGCATAGTTTTTCAAGAATTTGCGGAGAATGTCGATAAGTATATCATTGACAGAAAAGATGTGCCGAAAGATTTACGGAATTTTTCCGTTGGGTTCGACATCGGAGGCAACCTGTCAAACTATTCACTTGTTGCAAGTGCGGTTGACAGACAAAACAATGTTTATGTATTAAAGGCAAAAGAGATATTACCGCAGGATTTACGCCCTGCTGATGTTGAAAATGCCGCAAAGGACTTTATATCAAGCATAGAAAAAGAATACGGCATAAGGGCAAATAACTGCTATGTAGATGATGCGTATTATACGATTATCAACGGACTTAACGATTGGCGATATATATTTGATAATGCCGCCTGTATCAAGTCCTCAATGCCTTTACAGGATAGACCATTGATGTTATCAAAACTTATGGCACAGGGCAAATTCAAACTTGTAAAGGGCGAATGTGAACCGCTTATAGAACAGTTACAAAATGCGGTGTATGACCCGAAATGTGAAAAGGCGATTATTCTTGACGATGGCAGTTACAATGTGGACTGCATCGATGGGTTCTTTTACAGTGTAGCAGATTGCTATGCTTGGCTGACAGATTGATAGAGGTATGATATTATGATACAATTATACAACGGCGATTGCCTTGAATTGATGAAAAATATTCCCGATGGCTCGGTGGATTTGGTGCTGACTGACCCACCGTATGGGACAACGGCTTGCAAATGGGATAGTGTTATTCCGTTTGAGCCGATGTGGGAACATTTGAACAGAATAATCAAGCCGAATGGCGCTATTTGTCTTTTCGGTAGTGAGCCGTTTTCAAGTGCCTTGAGAATGAGCAATATTAAGAATTTTAAGTATGATTGGATATGGGAAAAAGAACAAGGTGCAAACTTTATGCTTTGCAAATACCAACCATACAAAGTACACGAAATTATTTCGGTATTCAGTAAAGCAAAACACAATTATTTTCCGCAAATGACAGAGGGTAAGCCTTATATTTCGGGCAAAGGTACAAGCGGAGAAATAACAGGCAATAGACCGAAAGTGCAAACAAAGAATGAGGGCAAAAGATACCCACGAAGCATACAAAGGTTTAATACCGAAAAAAACAAGTCAACTCACCCAACACAAAAACCGATTGCCCTGCTTGAATATCTTATTAAAACATACACAAATGAGGGCGAAACAGTTTTAGACTTCACTATGGGCAGTGGTAGTTGTGGTGTCGCATCAGTAAACACAAACCGAAACTTTATCGGCATAGAGTTAGACAAAGGCTATTTTGATATAGCCGAAAAGCGAATAAACGAAGCACAAAATATATAGGAGCGTGATATTTTGGGATTTTGGAGTAATTTTTGGGGATTTGTCAAAAAGAAGATAGACCAATATGACGAGGAAAAGAAGATTGTCGTAAAGGTGCAGGATTGGGAAGATGTGAGAGAGTATAACCCACTTGCGATTGCAAATACAAAACTGACCTCGCTTGTGTGCGATGAGGCAACGGTGGAATTGCAGACTGACAGCACACTTGTTCAGCCGTTGATGCCTCTTGCGGAAAATCTTGAAGCAAAGCGGTATGAAATCTGCTCTACAATGTGCGGTAAAGGTGGCGTGTTTGTTACAATGGCAACAGGCGAAGATGATGAGCCGTACCACCGCATTATCGCTCCTGCTGATGTTTCTGTTTACAGAATGGTAGCCGATAAGATGTATGAGGTCGCTATGGTAATTGACAAGAAGATTGTCAAGCATAGGGAATATAGGCTTATAAGGCATCATATTCTTGACGAAAACGGCACCTTGTATGTTTACTATTACACAACGGATAAAAGCGGTAATGAGGAATATTTGGCTGAATGGGAGCATTACAAGAATGATAATGTAATGTATATCGGAGCGAACAATATCGGAGTTGCGTATTATAAAAGCCCACAAGATAGCCGTGGACTTTCTCAATGGGGCGTTCCGCTCAACTTTGGGTGCGAAGAAGTAGAAAATCAAATCAAGGTTGCAAGAAATAATCTTGATGAAGAAATGCACCTTATGAAAACAAAGCTCTTTGCAGATGAAACTATTTCCCGAAAAATCGGCACAAAAGACGGTGAGCGTTTTGATTTGCCTGAGGGCATTTATACCATACGCAAAAAGGCAGGAGTGGATGGAACGCTTATTGATAGTTTTGCTCCGTCCACAAGATACAATGATTATAAGCAAAAGTTGAACGATGCCCTGCAAGATTGGGAAAATCAAGTCGGTTTGGATAGAGGTTTTCTCACCGAACAGGAACACACGGCAGGGGCAACGGCTACCGAAATCCGCACGGCAAACACAAAGACACGCTCTTTTGTAAAGAAAATTCAATCCGCTATGTTTGACGGCATAAAGGCAACGCTTGAAGCAGATGCGGTGTTCTTGAATATTCCGCTTGACCTTTACACAGTTATGGTGGATTGGTTTGATGCGTTCCAAGACGAACAAGAGCAGTATAACCGTATTGTTTCAGCGGTTGACAGGGGCATTCTTGAAAAAGAGGACGAACTCCGTTGGCTTTATCCAAATATGACCGATGAGGAAATTGCGGACAAGTTGGCGAGAATGCAAGAACAAAGCCGAGTGAACACTGATGCGGCACTTGAAAAAATATTGAATGGAGGTTGATTATATGGCGTTAAAAGGCAAATGGGTTGACAAGATTGATGGCGTAGATATAAACAGTGCCAACGATATAAACCAAGTGGCACAAGCGGTAATGGAATTGGAGGACGCGTTAGAGGAATCTGTGGGCGGAATCGACAAAACGCTCACAATCGAGGGTAAAGCCGCTGACGCAAAGGCGGTTGGCGACGCGCTCGCTAAAAGTTCGGAAGCGTTAGAACTTCTTGCCTCAAGGGCTGTACTCTCTGTAAACGGAAAATCCCCCGATGAAAACGGAAACGTTGAGATTGAGGAGGGTGGAGGCGGTATCGCAAACGAAACCGACCCGACAATCTACGTGGGAAGCGGTGATGCTCCTGCGGGTACAAAGGTGCAGATCAATCCCGAGGGCGAGACCATGGAGATCCTCACTCCCGACGACGTGAATGAGGTGCTTGAGGAGGCAAAGGCGAGCGGAATGTTCGATGGTGCGCCTGGAACAAGCGTGACGGTGGAATCTGTGACCGAATCCACGGCAAGCGGCGGCACAAGCGTCGTGACCTTCTCCGACGGCAGTACGCTGAACGTGAAGAACGGCGCAGACGGTGCGGACGGTGCAAAGGGCGACAAGGGCGACAAGGGCGAGACAGGTCCGCAGGGACCTGCGTACACGCTGACGGACAGTGACCGCGACACGATCGCTTCCGCTGTGAAGGCGTCGCTTCCCACGCTCACCCTCACCGGCAAGGACGCGGACGGCGTGTCGCATACTTGGACTGTTTACGGAACATAAGCGAGGTGTAATATGGATTTAACTAATCTCAAAGAACTTTTAGTGAACGGCATCAAACTCGTGGAGCTCTACGTAAACGGCGTGCTTGTGTGGATGGCTAAAACGTTCACCAACCTCGTGCCACTCTCCGTTGACACGGATGGAAGCATCTTCAACGGTGTCGGGTACAAGGAGAGCGTCCGCTTGTCTTCATCCGGCGGCATCAGCAGCTCGGCGCAGAGCGGCTCGGTCACAACGGGATTCATCCCTTGGAACGGCGACGGCGACGTTCTTCGACTGAAGGGCGTTGAGTGGATGAACGCTCCCTCAAATCAGCACTTTTACTTCAACTTCTACGACGCGGACAAAAAGTTCATCATATATACAAGCTCGTCGATTTGGAATCAGGGCTCTATCGACCACATCCTCACGGCTACAAGGGACGAGGACGGAGTGGAAACCTTTGTGTGGAATAAGGAGTACGGCACAGCGAACTCTCTCTTGCAGGGCGTGCGCTCCGCGAAGTTTATCCGTATCACAGCGTACGGCAGCGGTGCCGATATGATAGTAACAATTAACGAGGAGATATAAGGAGGGCGAAATGAGTACAAAGATACCTATTTTAACCGTTTATGACGAAAATGGAAACAAAATTCCCGTTCCAGCGATCGGTGGAACGGGGAGCACGGACAAGACGCTTTCGGTTGAAGGCAAAGCTGCCGATGCAAAGGCGGTAGGGGATGCTCTCGGCGATAAACTTAACAAGACAGGCGGTACGCTTTCGGGCAAGGTCGTCCTGCCGACAGGTGATCAGAACGTAGGCTTCACAAACAGCGAGGATCAGAAGATTTTCGGGTATGGCGACATTGATTCGGTGTCGCATATGAGAATCGGAGATGCAAGCAAACCGCTACAGCTTCGAGGAAGTGAGAGTGCGCCCAAGTATAACGGAGGTGTGCTTGTCCTACGTTCGGAGCTTGATGCCGCCCTCGGCTCTTATATCACGGATATAGATGCACTTATCGGAGGTGATTCGTAATGGCAACTGCGGATAGTGTTAAGGCAAAAATGCAGGGGCTTATCGACTCTGCGAACGCTAAAACGGGTGCGAGCGATGCGACTCTGACAGCGGCTGTGAACACGCTTATTGCAGGATTTGGTAGCGGTGGTGGTAGCGGAGCAAGCGGGATTTATATGGCGAAGGTTACACCTGCGGAAAGTGTTGGCGGTTTGACCGTTCAGCACAACTTGGGAACAACAGATATATTACTGGCGGCGGTATGGGCTGAAACGCTTGGGGATATAATCCCCACTGCCTCAAATGTGCTTGCAAAATTTTTCGCTAAAACCGACATAACAACACAACGTGGTGGTGACAATTTTGGTACTGGTTATGCATGGAACACAACAAACGGCTATGCGGCTGCGCAAGGTCCAAATGCGGCAGGTTATGAGAATCTTAAGATAGAAGATGAAAACACGGTGTATATTCCAAGGATACAATCAGGTACAAATGGCTATTATTTGGCTGGTCTTACTTACACAGTTATCATCATGGCGGCAAGTGCTTTTTCGGGGGGGTAAAGTATGCTGATTAAACATAACAATACATTTGCTTGGTATGGCGAGGAAATCACCGAAACCGAGTACAACGAAATTCTCTCCATACTTCGTAATCGTCCGACCGCTCCCGAAGGATATGGGTACAGGCTCACAGAATCTCTCGAATGGGAACTCTACGAACTTCCTGTCGAGGAAGAAACCGATGACGAAATCTCGGCAGAAGAAGCACTTGAAATCATCACAGGAGGTGCAGTATGAGACGAAGTGAGGCATATCGTTTTCGTGCGAACATAGAAACAGCGGCGCAGACTGTGGATGACAAGACAGCTCTCACTATGATACAGCTCTATCCCAAATGGGAAAGCGGCAAGGAATATAGCGAGGGTTTCAAGCTCCGCTATGCTGACAAGTTATACAAGGTCACTACAGCGCACACATCACAGGATGCGTGGACTCCCGATGCGGCGACAACGCTGTTCACTCGAATCGAGGAAGAGGCTGACGGAAGCCTTGAGAATCCGATTCCCTATGACGGCAATATGGCACTCGTGAGCGGCTTGTATTACGTTCAAGATGGCGTAAAGTATATTTGCACTCGTGATACAGTAAATCCCGTATACAACGCGCTCGCGGAGCTCGTAGGACTTTACGTGGAGGTGATATAAATGATAAGCGCGCTACATCTTATATGGATAATACCGCTGTCGGCGTGGTTTGGCTTTGCCGCGGCGGTGCTGATAATGTCAAAACAACATCATTAAAATACTCACGATACCGAGAACAGAAATGTTTTCGGTATTTTTTTGAAAAAATTAAAAAAGTTTTGAAAAAGGTATTGACAAAGTAGAAAAAAAGCAGTATAATAGTATCAGAAAGAAAGAGGGGTATTTGTTGTGAAAAATTATAATGAGATGTATGTTGAACTTTGCAAGGATTTTATAAAGGATTTTTTTGTGGAACATTCTGTAAAAAATGGCGGTGTTGAGATTGGTTGCTTTTGGAATGAAGCTGAAAAAAGCGGTTTGTGGGTTCGTGGGACATTCGGAACGGCTATGAGCAAGGCACTTGAAGAAATTGCTTTCGTAGAGGATGTTAGTGATGAAAACGGTAATTTTTTGTATAATGTTTTCAAATTAAAATGAGGTGATTGTATGTATTATGTTGCTTCGTGCAGTTTCGGAAAAGATAGCCTTGCAATGATTTTACGGCTGATTGAAGAAAATAAACCACTTGATGAGGTTGTTTTTTACGATACGGGAATGGAATTTGAAGCCATTTACAAGGTAAGAGATAAAATATTGCCTTTATTGGCTGAAAAAGGTATCAAATACACCGAATTAAAACCCGATAGACCGTTTATGTATGATATGCTTGAAAAACCAATTAAAGACCATTTTGGATATGGTTGGTGTGGCGGTTGTGCAAGGTGGGGGACAACGCACAAACAGGTTGCACTTGATAAATACAAGTCGCAATATAAAGATTTAGTTGAATATGTTGGAATTGCTTTTGATGAAAAAGAAAGGGCAAAAGATAAAGCATATCCTTTGATAGAATGGAAAATGACGGAACAAGATTGCCTTTGGTATTGCCACAAAAAAGGGTTTAGGTGGTGTGAAAATGGCGTTGAATTATACACAATACTTAATAGAGCGTCTTGTTGGTGTTGCAGAAACAAAAACCAAAGAGAACTTTATAATATTTGGAAAATGTTGCCTGATTATTGGGAACGGTTAAAGGAAATACAAAAGAAAATAAATTCGCCTATGAAAAAATACAGCAACAAAAAATTCGGTCAATATGGAGATGTTTTTTCTCTTGAAAAATTATTTGAGCAAGGATATATTCCATTGAAAACAAAAAGGAGGTAGTTTAATGTTTTGGAGAAAGGTTTTCGGTGATGTGATGTTTGAAAAGGTGCAAAAATATGCAAAGGACAGAAACTTTACCATTTCAACATTAGTTAGACTTGCGGTAGAACAGTATATTAAGGCTGATAGATAAGCAGAGAAAGGAAGATGGGAAGAATGGAACACAAGTGTAATGGTTGCCGATATAAAGGCGAACACCAAGAAATGATGTTTAGACCTTTTGGGGTATGTTTGCGAGAAACAAACCTTATTCAAGCGGAAAAGAATTACAATGCAGATGTTTGTCCGTATGAAGATATGAGAAAGGAAGATGAGGGGAAATGAAAAAGATAATTCAGTTTATCAAAGATATTGTTTATGAACAAAGATGGTTAAAATCAAAACCTTGCGTGGCTTGTATGAACTTTGATTATTATATGGGTTCGGCAGGAATATGCACAGCAAAAAGCGGTTGCCCCACAACAAGAATTAAAGATTGTTCTGAATGTTGCGATTGCGGAAAATTCAAAAGAAAAAGAAAGGTATAAACATTATGACTTACGAAAAAATGACCTATGGAAAGGCGATAGACACGATTGAGCATATCGAAGAACGCACAGACGAAGAAATCGCCCTTGCGATATATCGAATATTGAATATGACCACCATTATGGCGGTGAACAAAGACAATTTGGTGAAAATAATTCGTCATTTGTTTGACAAGTGCTATGAGGTCGAAGAATATGACCACCCAACCGAGAAAGGCGGTGTTGAGGAATGAGAGTCAAAGTGTATAGAGTTGTTCCAAGAGAAAATCCCAACGGAGTTTTTTATATGGTAGATGCACCGAACAAGAGAATTGCAAAGTGGTGCGGATCAAATTTGTTCAACAATGAATATATTGCTTTTCTTTCCGCAAAGGATATGATAGCCGAGCGTTTTAGGGTGAAAGGCGGTGAGGGGTGATGGCTGAACATAGATGCGACACTTGTTTGAACAGCCGTGTGATTATTTCCGAAAATGGTTATCATTCCGTTTGTTGCTTGTCGCAGAAAAAGGCGGTTGATTGTATTACAAAGCAGAAAGATTATTATGCGGAAAACCCAAACATACGCACACCAAAAGAAAGAGGTGGGGAGAAGTGAACCATATTATAGGAATAATGGCTATGGTTTTCGGGTTTATATCATTGGCAATAAACAATATTTCAGGTGCTTATGGTTGTTTTGGCTTTGCTTTTATATTGTGGGTTGTACTTGCAATATATGAATATGCAGAATATAGAAAAAATAAGGGCGGTGATTAAGTGGAGAACATAGAGATATTTGATTTTACTTGTAATGGTAAATGTTCAAATTGTGGTCAATGCTGCAGTAATTTGTTGCCTTTATCGGATAGTGAGGTCAAACGAATAAAACAGTACATTAAAAAGAACAATATCAAAGAGCAAAGACACAATGCAATGGTCGGTGTTGATATGACTTGCCCTTTTCGTGATGAAGCAAATAAAAAGTGTTTGATTTACGAAATTCGACCCGAAATCTGCCGACAGTTTATGTGCAACCATACAAAAGAGGATATTATGGCTTGGAAGATTGATTTTCATAAAAAGTTTAACCCTGTATTTATGCGAAATGAATTTTACGGCAATAAAGAAGATGTTGAATTGTTTGTGAATATGTTGCGAGGTATTGCGAATGGCTGATATTTCAAAGTTAGAACAACAGGCAATGCAATTAGACCAAGAAACCATTGACAAAGCAGTTGAGGCAATACAAAAGTTAGCGGAAGTTATTGTTGATGTGTGGAATAAGGTTGTCGAGGTTGTCAAAAATGTATTCAATGCGTTTTGGGAAGCATTAAGGGGATTTATGAAGCAAGTAAACCCTAAAATATATCACCTTGCATATTATCATAAAAAACACAGGGTAAGAAAGAAAAATAAAAAGAGATTGTTTCTCTTATTTAGGCGGTGGTTAAATGGCTGAATTAGACAACATTTCAAAATTGCAGAGTTATGAGGAATACATCGCAAACAATATCACCGAATGGGAAGCGGAGAGCATAGCGAGAGTTTGCCGAAAGGTTGGCAAAATCGGGAGAATGAGCAAAAAAGAGCTTGAAAAGCTCGATGCCGACAAAGAGGCAAAAAAAGAGTGGGAGCGAATTGTGGCAGCTCTTGCGATTGCAACGGCATTGAATATCCGCACACTCAAAAAGGCGTATATAAGCGAGTTTGAGGCGTGGGAGAAGCAGAACGAGTATTTATACCAATACAGAGGTAAAAAGCCGTTAGGCGTGAAAAATGGGGCTTTACAGAGCATTATAGAAAAGGCAGTAAAGCAGAACGGAAAAGAAATCCTAAACCTCACCAACACAAAGGCTCTTTCAGTGCTTGATAGTAACGGAAATCCGATCCGTTTTCAAGATGCGATTTACAAGTCATTCGGAGATGCCGTCAAGACTGTTACAGAGGGCAAGGCTGATTTTTATACAAAGATGCGACAGACGGTGCAAAATCTCGGTGGCGGTGGTTGCCGTGTAAACTATGGCGAGGGCATTACAAGGCGTTTAGATACGGTTGTAAGGCAGAATATGTTGTATGGTATCAAACAGGCGAATGGAGAATATAATGAGCGTATAGGCGAAGAAATCGGTGCTACGGGCTATGAAATAGATTATCATTCAAATTCACGCCCCACTCACCGCTTTATGCAGGGAAGACAGTTTTGCATCGGAGAGTCAAAAACAATCAATGGAAAGCATTTTAACGGAATGGAAGATACAAGGGATGCCGAAAGCGGAAAGAACGTAACCGAGAGTTTGCAAGACTATGGATGCCGCCACTATAAGACCGCTATTATTTGTGGCGTTTCCGAACCGAGATATTCCGCAGAGGAATTGAGGCGGTTTGATGAGCAGGACAAACGGCTTTACAAGATCGGAAACATCGAAAAGGACGGCTACGGTTGGAGTCAGTCGATGCGAGTTTGCGAAACCGAAATCCGCAGATGCAAAGATGAGATCAATGCGCTCAAAGCGTTCGGAAATAGCGAAGCGGAGATAAAGGCACTCCGACAGCGTATCAAGACCGTTCGTGCAAAGTACAATGAGATTGCAGAAATCACAGGCATCAGTCAAGAGCCAAAGCGAATGAGTGTACCGAGGGTAAACAAATGAAAAAAACAATAAAAGCAATTATGATGATTGTCGGGTTTGTCGGTTTGTTGATTTGTGGTATATGGGCGACTGTATTACACTTTCAAAATCCCGATATGACCGAAATGAGATTACTTCTTGAATTTCCCGAAATAACAATCATAGCACTTGTTTGTGGTATTGTTGGAATTATCGGAAAAGAAATATAACATCCCCCCTGCCCTAAAAAGCAGGGTTTTTTCTTTTCTGTAAATAACATTTTTCAGCTATTTACGGCTATTTACAAAGTTATTTATCCAATATTTACCAATTTTATTGTGCAATATATACAAAGAATAATACTATATAATATAGAATCTTTGTTATAAATATATACAAAATGATGATATTTTG
>JAZSDJ010000230.1:0-3491 GCA_045531105.1 Eubacteriales bacterium
AATTCAGATACCGCTCCCACAATTCCAGACGGCCTGTCGTCAAACTGTTTATATTCTCAGAAGACTGAGTAAACCTCTCAAAAAACAAAGATATATATTCATTAAGAGCACCTGTTTCCAACACAACTGCCAAACCTAACAGCAACACTGCCACAACTTTCAAGAAAACTCTCATGCTCTTCTGCGCCAAGCAAAGCAAAAACAAAGCGAAAACCGCTACGACACACACCAAAAAACTCTTGGAAACCGAAGTAAGGCCACATATCACCAGCGCTATCACAAGAGCAACGGGCAACACAACATTTTCGCCCTTCTTATGAATAATCAGCAACAAAGTCCCTATTGCTACCACGACCTGAGACGCGTAAAAATTTGGATCTCCATAGAATCCACAATAGCGTACCACGATCGAGTTG
The DNA here is from genome assembly GCA_045531105.1 of Eubacteriales bacterium. GTDB lineage: Bacteria > Bacillota > Clostridia > Oscillospirales > CAG-272 > RGIG2000. The sequence goes on from JAZSDJ010000230.1 coordinate 417, forward strand.
TTTGTCAACACGTTTATATACGCCTGCATATTCTCGTTGGCAGCGAACAAGCGAGACAGCACAGTTGCAAGAATAATACCAAAGCCAAAAAAAATCGCACACATTTCAAAACTAACGACATCCTTTTTCCATGTGGTAATCAAAGGAAAAGCCACCAGCATGCCAATGAACATTAAGTACGTCAAATTAATGCTTCGTTCATGGAAAACCATACCCAGTAAAGTTATCGCAACCACGCCCATTGCAGACAACAATGTCACCGCCGGTACTTGCTTTGTAAAATTCTCACGGCAATTAAGCAAGAAAACAAGAACGGTCGCTAAAGAACAAAAAGAAATGGAATCAGGGGACAACTTGATTATTGTAGAAAACGGCAGGAAAAACAAAAACAACGGGATTGTGAAAGCACTTTTTGCAAGCAAGACACACCCCAAATAGAAAACCAACGCAACCGCTACAAAAGTTTTTCCGCCGCCCGCCTGCGCGACTGCCAACACACAAGCGCAACACGCCGCAAGTGACAACATCTTGATTTCACTTTTATTCATCATATAAATACCATCTTTGCAACAAAGAATTTATCATCGATTCGCCGAAACACAATTAAATACCCCTCAGGCCAAAAGAACATCTTCCAATTGTTCCAAAACATGTTCGTTATTAAATGTAAAGGCAGACAATTCCATCGCAACATTTGCTACCTTTTGCGGTTCCGAAAGCAATTCCAACAAAGTTTTTGTAATCTGATATTGATCATTTCCGCAAACAAAGCCTGTATTACTCTTTTGAATCATCTCTTCAGCAGAAAGCGTTTTAGTAGCCAAAACCGGCACACCCAAACATGCAGCCTCATCAAAAACCATAGGGGCGGCTTCTTGATAAGACGGCAACAAAAACAAATCTGCGCCTTTAATATAAGGATACGGATTGACTTGTTGACCATAAAATTTTACTGTATCATTCAGTTGCATTTGTAAAACCAGGTTTTTCAGTACCATCTCTTGGTCGCCTGCCCCCACAATATGGTACTTGACCTTATACCCCCGACGAACAGCTTCATTCACAGCCTCGATACCGCGCTCGATTCCCTTTTCTCTTGCCAACCGTGCGACCGTAACAATATTAAAGTAGTCATGATCATATTCAACGGCATCATCTGCAAGCGTCTTGATTTTCTCATATTCATTGCAGTTCCGCACACAAACCGTCTTATTAGCAAATTCAGCAAAGCAATTCAAAAACGCTTCGCGACACCCCTCAGAGCAGGCAACGATCTGATCAAGTTTGCTATAGATCATTCTGCTTCGGCGATTATTTGCCCCACAACGCCCAAAGTCACAATGAAGCCAACCAACTTTTTTCTTTGCTCCGACCTTTTTTAATACAAACTCATTGCAACCACCGTACAAGCTGTTTTGCGATGATTCATGGATGTAAGAGATCGCAACATCATATCCTTCATATTTCTTTTTTCCCAAGCACATCAAGTTGATTACAAAGGATCGCCCCAAAAGTCGTGTCAGCGCCACGCAAGCAAGTCTTTCCACAAAAAGCACCGGTTTGTGTTGGACGTGCTTAAGAGACATTCCCAACTGACGAAATGCCGAATTAGTTTTGATAACCTTTATATTATCTGGGAGCAACTTTTCAAATTCCTCATTGCTATAAAAAGTTAAGAGGGTAATATCATATTGCTCATGAATCTCACAGAGTAAATTCAAAAGGCTTTTCTGTACCCCGCCTATTTCCAGATTATTAATAACAAAGATTAATTTTTTCACACTTCGCTCCCATTGTGTGTTAACTTACACACATTTTCGTTCATTCATATGTTTTTATAGTTCAGAAAACAGTTTGATGCCCTGACGCATCAAAGAGCATATTTTCCAATAACCGTAATCTTTGGATACTTTCCGCAACCCAAAAGCGAAATAATAAACAAGTAAATGTTTCATCCAGGGAAAAGCATTTGCCAAGAGTATACCTTTATCAACAAAAAATTTATCTGTATATCCACAAAACCATGTAGACTCCTCTTGTTTCACTTTTGCAATAATCACAGGGCAATAATACATTTTCAAGCCCTTTCTCAACGCCTCACAAATGAACAAAGAATCCTCGCCGGAAGAATACGGTGCGCCACCGCCGTAAAGATGCGAAAAGGCCAGGTTTGCTTTTTCATAAGCGGTTTTTCTTATAGCGATTCGCGCAGCACCATATCGCATGGAATTCCAAATTCTCAGTCGTTTAAACTTCGTCCCCGCTTTTCTCCCCGGCGTCAAGCGATTCATGTACGCGAGATCAAAAACGATAATATCCGCATCCGGCTTCTGTTCATAAGCAGACAGCACCATATCTTCGTACCCGTCTTCATATACCATATCCGCATCAGCACACAGCAAATACTCACCGGAAGCAAATATGAACGCCTTATTCCTGTTTTTCCCGACACCCCGATCTGGTGTGGATACCAATTTCGCCACACAGCCGTTTGGCTGAACAAATTCTGCATACCGAAATTCATTCGTTTGATTTGCTAAGACTGCATCTGTTTGCAAATTCATTTGCTTGTATAAACAATCATCCGCTTGGTGCATACAGGCAACCAACACTTCAATTTTGCTCATAACCATACTCCAAACAACTATTAAATACGATTTTGATTCAAATACACACTATAATCCACATCTGTATCCCAAATCATCGCATGTGATTGATATATCGCTTTTGTCTTTTCATCCGGCATTTGCATATAGTCTTTTCCGTAACGAAGAGATAAATAATCCTCGACCTTGCCGGGCACAGCAAGGTTCACCTGCTCAAACGGCACAATACGCTGCTCTGCAAAATCTTGTGCAGGATAAAAAGAATTTTCAAATTTCGCACGGCCAAACAAATGCGCCACCGTACTTGTCTTACGCGCATTGTATCTGCGCACCAAATACAGCAATATCTTCTTAACGAATCCTACAACAACGATTTTAGAAATCAGCAGTTGAATCTTCTTTTTTATGCCTTTTACCGTATATTTCGTTTTCGTGCAAGCCTTCGCTTTCAGCATTCCGGCAGCATAAT
>JAZSDJ010000116.1:0-10944 GCA_045531105.1 Eubacteriales bacterium
CTTATGCACGACGGTAAGGCGCTTCAAGGTGGTACAAGCCACAACTTTGGTAACGGCTTTGCAAAGGCATTTAACATTCAATACTTAGATAGAGATAACACATTAAAATATTGCTACCAAACCTCTTGGGGCGTTTCAACAAGAATTATCGGCGCTATTATTATGACACACGGCGATGATAACGGTCTTGTTTTACCACCACAGGTTGCACCAATTCAAGTTGTTGTTATTCCTTGCGCTCAGCATAAGCCAGGCGTAATTGACAAGGCAACAGAGGTTTACGAAAGCGTAAAGAAATTCGCAAGGGCGAAAATTGATATTTCCGACAACTCACCAGGTTGGAAATATGCAGAATATGAAATGAAGGGCGTTCCTGTTCGCCTTGAAATAGGACCTCGTGATATCGAAGCAAATCAATGTGTGCTTGTTCGCCGTGATACAAGAGAGAAGAAAATCGTATCTCTTGATAATCTCGAAACAGAAATCACAGTTCTTCTTGCCGATATTACAAAATCTCTTTACGAAAAGGCTTCTCAAAATAGAGCAAACAGAACATATACAGAAAAAAATCTTGACAGTTTCATTAATACAGCAAAAACAAAATCGGGTTATATAAGAGCGCACTGGTGCGGAGACCTTGAATGCGAACTTAAACTCAAAGAACTTGCTGATGTAACCTCTCGTTGTATGCCATTTGGCGAACAAGATGAAGAAGGAACTTGTATTTGCTGTGGCAAAAAAACAAGTAAACTTGTATATTGGGGCAAGGCATATTAACCTTTGTTTACATTAATTTCTAACAAATTTACACATTTTTATATAAAAATGCAAAAAAGTATAAAAAACATCTTGCTTTTTTGTACAACTTTATGCTATAATACTTATGGCGAAATATGCAAATTGGAAAATTTATTAGGAGGTATAGAAATTTGAAAAGATTTTTCGCACTTATTTTAGTGCTTTTGATGATCATTCCAATGGTTGTTGCATGTAAAAAAGATGAAGAAGAAAGTTCATCTTCAACACCTACATCAAGTTCAACATCCGAAGATCCTTCAACTGATGATCCATCAAGCACACCAAGTGGCCCTGTTGGTGGACCACCAAAGAATGGCTTCTCCTCAAAGGAAGAAAGCAACGTTATGACCGACTGGTCAGGTAAAACACTTCGCGTTCTCGTTACAAAATACGGTGAATCGGCAAACTGGCCTTGGGGACAGGTTGAACTTTGTGCAGAGTCCTTCGGAACTGGTATGAAGAAAGCCTTTGACGATCGTGAAGCAGAAATTTTGAACCGCTATGGAGTAACAGTTGACTGGGTTCCAGCAGGAGCACCACAAACAGTTTCTCAGGACCTTGCAGACGCTGAACTTTCTGAAACATTGACATACGATATCGCAATTCCACGTATTTTTGAAGTACAATCACTTGTATCAAGTGTTTACAATATGCGTGAAAGCGATTACTTGGATTTTAATAACGATTATTTTAGCCTTAATGCTTATGAGGCATTTACCGTTTCTGGTTACACACTTTTCGCAGCAGGTGGACATGACTTTGCTGACGAGCACTCTTCTTACACAATGCTTGTAAACAAAGAAATGCTCGCTCAAAAAGCACCAAGTGCTGACCTTTATAAAGAGGTTAGAAATGGTAACTGGACATACGACTCACTCGTTTCAATTTCAACACTTGTAAAAGGTGACGCAAATGGTGACGGTCTTCGTGATGACAACGATATTTATGGTTTTGGAACTAAGAATGTAACTCGTTATTTCTACTACTTTGGTGTATTTGAAGCAGATGTAGACCCAGATAACGGAATGTATCGTTTTGCATTTGACCTTGACACTGAAAAAGTAGAAAATATAATCAACCTTATGAAAAATGCCGAATCATCTGAATGGGCAAGAACATCTAATTGGGGCGGAGACTGGGGTTCTGCAATGCATACCGCATTTGAACAAGGCAGACTTTTGTTCTTCAATGACGTAACACAAAAAGTTAGTGAACTTAATATCAACTTTGAGTTCGGTGTAATTCCTTTCCCAAAACTCAATGCAGAACAAGAAAATTACATAGTTCCACTTCAAAGCCAACAAGTTACAGTTATTTGTATTCCAAGAGTAACTCAGGACAGACAAATGTCTGAGTACTTTGTTGACGTTCTTTCATGGACAGGTGCAGACTACACAGTTCAAGCATACTATGATATCATCCAAGGTACAATGGGCTTGGAGACATCTGAGGAAGATATGGAAATCATGGTAGACTATGTATTTGCTAACATGGATTACGATATTGGTAACATAACCGCTGGTAACGCCTCAACACTTATGGGTTCTATCAAAGAAGACCTTCTTGGAGATGCCAACTTTACAACTATAATGCAAGAGCAAGGTGCAACCCTTGCTGAAAAGGTTAAGACTTGGAATGATGCCTGGGCAGGTTACGACGGAGATATGGAAGAATAATCTCAAATAAAAATAAAAATCACCGATGCAAATCGGTGATTTTTTATATGAAAACAATTATTTTTCAACTTTTTGTTTTGGTTCGGCAAACTTTTTCACAAAAGGAATAAGCATACCGCCAAGCGCATTACCCAATATTACAATCAATATAAAGAGTACATATTGGAAAGAGAATGCCCTTGCAACTGCAAAATAAAACATATCAGCAATAGAGTGTTCAAAACCACAAAGAATAAATACAGGAACACAGAAAATAATTCCTGCAATAGATTTGTGAAGTTTATAAATATGTACCGCAGTATACATAAGAATACCGCACATAAAAGCAAGTAAAAAAGCGCCAAAAGGATTAAGCCTTAACTTGCTCTCGCACATAGTTTGTGCGAACTGTTGAACACTTGGCAAAGCATAACTTAGCAAAACACCAAAGATTGTAGATGCCAAGAAGTTTCCTCCAAGCCCACAAAGGAGCGCCAAAATGGCATTTTTTGAATGGTCCTCAACCATATAGCCGACTTTACCAGTAAAGAGGTAAAAACCAAGCATACAGATTGACAAAAGGGCAATCGCAAAGAAAATCGACCCCTCAATTTTGTGTCCCGTGCTCGCCAAAGAAACAAAAACTGTTCCACCGATTGAAATAAATACACCGGCAAGCAACGAATTGAAAAACGCGTTTTTTAACAAATTTTCCTCACTTTCTACTTAACAAGGTACGCCTACCTGTAAGTAAAGATATCATTAGTGAACATATTGTACCATAAAACGACATCAATTTCAATACAAATGTTATAAACAATATTGAAAAAGAGATATAATTATGGTAAAATTAAGTAAATATATCATTATATTTAAGGAGTTTTTATGGCGATTTTCAAGAATGAACAAGATAAAACAATAACTCTTGTTACAAAAAATACTATGTATCAAATGAAAGTAGACGACAGAGATACTTTGATACATACTTATTATGGTAAAAAAATGGATTATATGGATATGTATTATTATGTTGCACCAATAGATGGCGCTTCATTTTCACCATATCCTGTAAATGATAAAACAGATGATAGATATAGTTATAATCACCTTTCACAAGAAATTAGCACAGCAGGTCTTGGTGATTTTCGTCTTAATGCAATAGGACTAAGAAACACAGATGGTTCATACGGCTGTGAGCCAAAATTTGTTGATGCAAAAATCACAGACGGAAAATATTCTCTCAAAGGGTTGCCTGCATTTTATGGTGACGAGGCACAAACTCTTGTTGTAACATTAAAGGATACAGTTCATGACATTTATTTTCACCTTTATTATGGTGTTTTTGAAGAATATGACCTTATTACAAGAAGCATAGTTATCGAAAATAAAACAAAAGCGTCAATCAAACTTGAAAAGGCCCTCACTCTTAATCTTGATATGCCATATGGCTCTTACGATATGGTATATTTCCATGGTAGACATACAAGAGAAAGAATATTTGAAAGAACAAGGATAAAACACGCAAAAACAACTGTTTCAAGCATTCGTGGCGCATCTTCCCATATGCATAACCCATTTGTTGTAATTGCTGATAAAGACGCGACGGAGGATGCTGGAAACGCATGGGGAATTGCACTTGTATATAGTGGAAACTTTGAAATTTCTGCCGAGAAAAACTTACAAGAAAAAACAAGAGTCGTCGCAGGAATCAATAGTGAAAACTTCAATTTTGAAGTTGAAGCAGGTGAGAGTTTTGTAGCGCCAGAAGTGGCAATGGTTTATAGCGCAAATGGATTTGCTAATATGTCTAATTGTTTCCATAAAGCAATCAGAAATAATCTTTGCCGTGGAAAATATAAAAACGCACAACGCCCGATTCTTATCAACAACTGGGAGGCAACATATTTTGACTTCAACGCAGATAAACTTGTTTCTATCGCACGCGAAGCATCTAAAATGGGCGTGGAACTTTTCGTAATGGACGATGGTTGGTTTGGAAAACGCGATAATGATAGATGCGCACTTGGCGATTGGACACCAAATGAAGAAAAACTTCAAGGAACTCTTAAAGAATTAGCAAAGAGAATAAATGACGAGGGAATGAAATTCGGTATTTGGTTTGAACCCGAATGTATCTCTCCCGATAGCGACCTTTATCGCGCTCACCCCGACTATGCACTTGCAATGCCAAATAGAGAACCACTTCAATCAAGAAATCAATATGTTCTTGATATGTCGAGAAAAGAAGTTAGAGATAATATATACGACCAACTTGCAAAGGTTCTTTCAAGTGCTAACATTTCCTATGTAAAATGGGACTTTAACAGACACCTTACCGATGTTTATAGCGCAGTTCTTCCTGCCGATAAACAAGGCGAAGTTTACCATCGCTATATGCTCGGTGTATATGAACTTCTTGAAAGAATAGTTACCTCATTTCCGGACGTTCTTTTTGAAAGTTGCTCAGGTGGTGGAGGCAGATTTGACTGTGGCATGCTTTACTATATGCCACAAGTTTGGACAAGTGACAACTCTGATGCAATAGATCGTCTTAAAATCCAATATGGAACATCATTCGCTTACCCTGTGTCTACAATGGGCGCGCATGTGTCCGTTTGTCCTAACCACCAAAATGCAAGAATCACCCCTCTTACAACTCGTGGTAATGTGGCTTATTTCGGCACATATGGCCTTGAACTTGATGTCACTAAAATGACCGATGAAGAAAAGGCTGAAATTGCTCGTCAAATCGTAGAATTTAAGAAGTATTATGAACTTATTCAGCGTGGCGATTATTATAGACTTATCTCTCCATTTCCAGAAGCGGAAAGCCTTTTCTGCGCTTGGGAAACAGTAAAACCTGACGGAAGCGAAGCGCTCGTTTGCGCTGTTCGTTACGACACAGACGCATGTACCGCTCCTGAATTTGTAAAGTTAAAGGGACTTTGTGAGAATAAATGGTACACAATCAATGATGGCAAAGAAAAATATCTCGGATCAGCCCTTATGAACGCAGGAATAAAAATTCCTTATAAATTCTTCTCATACCCATCAACACTATTTCATATAAAAGAGTCATAAATAAAAACACAGGCTTGATTTAAAGCCTGTGTTTCAATAATCAAAACTCAAAGTGTTTTATTTTTTAGAACTTGGGTCATCAAAACCATACTCAATAGCAATTTGCTTGTTGAATTCTTCGGCAGTGTTATAGCCCATTCCTTTAAGACGGAAGTTCATGGCCGCAATCTCCAAAATTACAGCAAGGTTACGACCAGGGTGAACAGGAACAGTAATAGAAGGAATTTTAATTCCGAGAATTTCGTGTGTTTCAGTATCAAGCCCCATTCTGTCGTAATTTTTGCCCTCAACCCAATGTTCAAGATTGATAACAAGTTCGATTTTTTCTGTTTCTTTAACCGCACCCATACCGAAAATTCGTCTTACATCAATAATACCGATACCACGAAGTTCCATATAATATCTTATAATTTTAGGCGCACGACCAACAAGCGTTTTGTCAGAAACCCTACTTATCTCAACCGCATCGTCAGCAACTAAACGGTGACCGCGCTTGATAAGTTCGATAGCGGTTTCACTTTTACCAATACCACTATCACCAAGAATAAGAACACCTTTACCATAAACTTCAACTAAAACTCCATGTCTTGTAACACAAGGCGCAAGGTGAACATTAAGCGAGGAAATGATGGCGGAAGTGAAGTTGCTCGTATGCATGCTTGTACGCAAAATAGGGACATTATATTCCTTAGCAAGTTCTGTTACTTCCGAAAAAGGTTCTATGTTTCGTGTAATTACGATACAAACAGGACGCTTAGAAAGAAAATCTCCAACGCGAGTGGTCCTTTCTTGTGTAGTCAATTTGCTTAAATAAATAGACTCAACACGACCTATAATTTGTATTCTGTTAGGGTCAAAATAATCAAAGAAACCAGCAAGAGGCAAGCCAGGACGAATAATGTCCGCGTGAGAAATCATGATTTCATTAATATTATTCGGTGCATATATGGTTTCAAGATTGAACTCTTGAATAATTTGAGTAAGTGGAACCGAACGATTGGAATTTACGCTATCCATAAATACCTCACTGATTAAAATTTGCGAAAACTCGCTATAACGATTTTAACATATAAAAAATAAAAATGCAATAACAAAAGGATAAATTATGAGAGTTACTAAAAATAAAGATCTTTTTACTGTTATTACAAATGAAGCAGGGAAAATAATTAAGTTTTCTGATGATTCCATATCAGTGCTTAAAAATCTTTCCATTGGAGATAATGTTTTTGATATTATAAGTGCTGATGTTTTGTTCAAACATTCTATGTATGATTCAAAGGCGATTTTAACAAATACAACTTTGAAAGATTTTCCAAATGCATTTATGATTTCTCGAAATAAAAAGGGAGTGAAAACAGTAGAAATTTGCTTTTTGAGCAAAAATGTACTGTTTGAAGATTTAATTCCAAAAGCAAAAGAAATAGTTTCTTTGTATGGAGAAAACGAAGAAAGAGGTTGCACCTTGATTGACCTGAAATCATATTTTGAAAACATTCTTGATATGGTTATGTCAAAAAAACATATGGAAGGCGCGAAAATAACATTTAATGGAGAAAGTAGAGAAATTAAAGTCAATCCGCAAAGACTTGAACTGATATTCTTAACCACTCTGAGTATTTTAAATGATATAAATTTTAAATGTGAAATAGAAATTTGCTTGCGAGAAAAATTATTGTCCTTTTCACTTTTGCAAAATACTTTACCCGCCAAATATGATATAAGTTCAATTTGCGAGCAATATCCTCAAATCACATCAAAACTGTATCTTTTGAAAAGTATTTGCGAAGACGAGGGAATAGAGTTAGATATATTTAAAACAAATACCTCGCTTTTGTTTGAATATAATCTTCAAAACATTTCAAAAAGAAGAAGTCGTCTCAAAGCGTTTTCGCTCGATTACAAAGAAAGAATATTTACTTTTATCGATATATTGTTCTAAAAAACAAAGCCAACGCGATTTGCGTTGGCTTTTTATTTTTACATTAACCGAGTAAAAGTAACGCTAAAAGAACAATTATGTCATCATTCTTTTTGTCACCGTCGCTCATAAGTAATAAAATTAATCCTAAAATCAATAACGCATCTTTGTCAAAACGAGAAAGAATGTCTTTAATTGCTGAAAAGTCTTGGCTTTCATTTGAAACCGTTTTGACCTCATCGAAAACTTCTTCTTGACTTTCGAAAACTTCTTCAAGAGGTTCGATAGGACTTTCTTTGTCAACTTCTTCAAAGAATTCTTCGTTATTTGTCATTTCTGCGTTTCCTTCAACCATTTGTTGTTGAATGTTCGGCTCGGGAAAAGGCACAGATGAAACAAAAGAAGGAGAATGGGCGGATTTTGTAGCACCGCCTATATTATTCGCGCGATGCGTCTTTACAGCAGGCTCATTATCAGGCTGAAAACGACTTCCACCATAATTTTTTGGTATTGATATACCCGAATATCTACTGTACATAAATCACCTTGTAATTTTCATAAATTCTGCTATTTGTTCAACGCGTAAAATGCTATCTATCATTTGGCATCTTTTGTCGCTTAAATAAGGCTTTAATGCGAGTAAAAGTTTTGAACTTTTTGAATAGTCAAACCTTTTTGCGTCGTGCTTTTTTTCGTGGTTTTCCTCGGGCTTTGCATTACTTTCTTGCGACACATTCATGCTTGATGTAATCGCTTCGATAACCTCGGGGAGCGCTTCTTCTGTATTTTTTGAGTGAGCGTTTGCAATTCCCGAGATTTTCTTCATAAGTTCTTCATTCCCCATAACGGAAGAAAGAATTTCTTCAAATCCGCCCTCGCTCATTTCTTGCCCCCTTTTTCCAAAAGTTCAATAGCGCGTGCAATATCTGCATCAGTCAACCCTTCAAGAACAGAACGCAATTTTGTCATATCATCGGGCTTTGATATGTCTTTCATAATATCATTTCCCGAACGAGAAAGCGCAAATTTAAGAGTGTTCCAAAGCCTGTCATCACTCATCTTTAATAGCATATTTATAGTACCTTTGTCGATTTTCATAAAATATCACCTCGCTTATTCTTTATTATGTTATGAGAAATTTTGTCAGTTGACACAAAAGCGCTTGTGTGATATATTAAAAAAGAGGTGATTTTTATGAAAATACTCGTTTTTTCCGACTCTCACGGAAACACCGCTAATATGATAGAAGCAATTAATAGAAATAAAATGAATTGTGACCTTGTAGTGTTTTTGGGTGACGGATTAAGAGATATGGCATTAGTTAAATCTAAATTTCCCGATATATCTTTTTTTGAGGTGAGAGGGAATTGTGATTTCTTCGGTTCTGACACGCCAAAAGATGCAATTCTTGACCTTGATGGAATAAAAGTGTTAATTACTCACGGAGATAAATATAATGTAAAATATGGCTTGACAACCATTCTGTATGCAGGTGCTGAAAAGGAAGTTGATGCAATATTTTTCGGGCACACGCATATAACTTGTGAACTTTGTGAATATGTAGGCGAAAGAAAAATACAACTCTTTAACCCAGGAAGCGTTGGCATAAGTTCAACGTATGGTGTAGTTAATACAGCAAATGGAGTTTTAGTTACAAATATAGCAAAATTAAATGGTTAAAACGGGCGGAAAATTTCAAAAATCTATTGTATTTATTACGCTCGTATGATAAAATTATAATATAAACAAATATAATTTACGGAGGAATCCCCAAATGGCAAAAAAATTAAAAGTTGGAATTATCGGTTGTGGTGGTATTGCTAATGGAAAGCATATGCCAGCACTCAAAAAAGTTGCAGAAGTAGAAATGGTTGCGTTCTGTGACATCGTTGAAGAAAGAGCAGTTGAAGCGGCTAAAAAATTCGGTGTTGAAGGCGCAAAAACATATACTGACTACAAAGAACTTTTGAAAGATAAAACAATCGATGTTATTCATGTATGTACACCTAACATCAGCCACAGTTTTATAACTGTTGATGCTCTTGAAGCAGGCAAACACGTAATGTGCGAAAAGCCAATGGCTATCAACGCAGCAGAGGCTAAAAAGATGGTAGACGCAGCGAAGAGAACAGGCAAAATGCTTACAATCGGTTACCAAAACAGACAAAGAAAAGACTCTAAATACCTCAAAGCGGAAGCGGATGAAGGCGTATTTGGAGATATCTACTATGCAAAGGCAACTGCGCTTCGTCGTCGTGCAGTTCCTACATGGGGCGTGTTCATTAAAGAAGACCAACAAGGTGGCGGTCCACTTATCGATATCGGAACACACGCACTCGACCTCACACTTTGGACAATGAATAACTACAAACCAAAGTATTGTGTAGGTACTACATATCATAAACTTAACAACCAAACAAATACAGCGAATGTATTTGGTGACTGGAAACCAGAAGAATTTACAGTTGAAGATAGCGCATTTGGCTTTGTAGTAATGGAAAATGGCGCTACAATCGTTCTTGAATCTTCATGGGCTATAAATATGACCGATACAAAAGAGGCTTGCACAACAATTTGTGGAACAAAGGCAGGCGCTAAAATGGTAGACCAAGGTATTCTTGAAATCAATGGCGTTAAACACGGCAATATGTACGAAACTCGTCCTAACCTTGATGGCAAAGGCGTTGCTTTCTATGATGCAGGTGGATATAGCGCAGGCGATGAGGAAGCAAAGCAATGGATCAATGCAATTCTTACAGGCACACAGCCAACAGTTCTTCCGGAGCAAGCATATTGCGTAACTCAAATCCTTGAAGGTATTTACGAATCTGCAAAAACAGGTAAACCTTTCTATTTTGAAAACTAATCAAAGCATTTAAGGAGACAAGAAATGAAACTTAGCGTTCTTGCAAATCTTTATGGTAGCAAACCTCTTGATGAGGCTCTTGCAAAAATAACTTCTCTTGGCGTTCATACAGTAGAAATCGGTGCAGGTGGCTACCCTGGTAAGGACCACTGTAACCCTGCTGAACTTCTTGCTGACGAGAAAAAACTTGAAGCATTTAAAGCAACATTTAAAAAATATGATGTTGAAATTTGCGCCCTCGCTTGTCATGGTAACCCAATTCACCCAGACAAAACAATCGCAAAACAATTCCATGATGATATGGTAAACGCAATTCTTCTTGCAGAGAAGATAGGTGTTGATACAATCGTAGGATTTTCAGGTTGTCCAGGCTCTGACCCTGATGCAAAGCGCCCAACATGGGTAACTTGCCCTTGGCCAGATGACTTCCTCGCAACTCTTGAATATCAATGGGAAGTAATGATTGCATACTGGAAAGATATGACAGCGTTTGCAAAATCACATGGTGTAACAAAGATTGCTCTTGAAATGCACCCTGGATTCTGCGTATATAACCCAGAAACACTTTTGAGACTTCGTAAAGAAGTTGGCGATGTAATCGGTGCAAACCTTGACCCATCACACCT
>JAZSDJ010000035.1:0-12088 GCA_045531105.1 Eubacteriales bacterium
TGGTCTATAACTTCTTTATCTGCCATTGTGCAGTTTTCATTTGAGCAATAGTGATTGTATACACCATTTGCGCCAAAGCCATTTGCATAAACAAGTGTGTGAACAAGCGCGTGTGCATCTTGCTTTGTAGATACTTCAACGCAATTTGCATCGGCTGTGCATGGATCCGCTGTTGTACAGTTGTTATCGTCCTTGTAAATATGCACGCCTGTTGGGTCCGTATAAACCTTATCCATTTTTGCAGTACAGAAGCATTCGCCCTCTGTGTAGCCCTGTGTTATACAGGTTGGAGCAACGATTGTTGATTTGTTTGGATTTGCAATGTGATTATATGAGTTTTCAACCTTTGTTGCAGCTACTGCGGTGGCATCTGCTTGAGCCATAGTGTATCTATAGCCTGTTGAGCAGAAATAGAAATAGCAATTGCTGTTTAGATTGTTGTAGAATTTTGTGAAATTGACAGAAGAAATATCAGTATCAGCAGGGTTTGCAAAGATAAAATTCAAGTCGTGGTTTCTTTCAGACCACGCATAGTCTTTGATATCGCCAAGATAAACGATATTTTTCAATCCATTTGTTCCTGCTGTATCACGGAACATTTGAACAACTGTGGAATTTTCAAAGACAACTGGCATTACAATCGTCTTATTTAATCCTGCGCAATCACGGAACCATGTACCGCTGCTCACATTTCCACCTGCACTTGAAAGAGTCGACGGCATAAAATAAACATCTGGCTTTTCAGGCATTACAAACTTATCACCCAAAAAGTTTCCGTCTTCATCGCGCACTTCAAATGGAGTTTGAACAAAATACATTTTTTCTGAATAACAGAATACTCCTTGCCCGTTTCCATTGGTATTCATTTGCACAAGATTTTTTGGCAAATAAACTGCTTCAAGCTCATTACAATCATTGAATAATCTATTTGCTAAAATTGTAACATTGTCAGGAAGAGAAACTGCCTTTAAACTAGTACAGTACTGAAAATGACCATAGTTATAAAATTCTACATCGTTTTGATTGTCATTAAAATCTACAAACAAAAGGTTGGAGCATCCATAAAATGTTGTCGCTTCATGTTTCTTTATCGTACTTGGCAACGACAAATACTTAATGCTTTTGTTATTTTTGAATGCATCCTGTTTAATAAGTGTTACAGTATAAGTTTTTCCGTCAGAGGCTGTTACAGTTTCCGGAATAATAACTGTTTCAAGAGTGCAAGACTGATTTGCGTTTGTTACTTCCGCATTAGAACCCGAAAATTGGTAAACAATTCCATCTATGGTCTCCGCTGCGCTTGCAACTATTGCAAACAGGCATATAAATGTCATAACTAATACTGTCAAGAGTAAAAGTTTCTTTTTCATAAATTTCTCCTTTTGCGCATCGTACGCGTATAAAATATTTATCTAATGTTAGTATAGTATATATAGTAATAATGTGTCAATGTGTGTTTTGCACAAAATTTTCCGTTGATTCTTGTGCAAAAGAGGCAAAAGGCTCTCGATTTGAGAACCCTTATTTTTAGTCAATTATATAGTTGAGTGCGCCTGGGATTACCTTGACATCAACAACGCTTTCTTCGAAAATTTCTCCGTCTGCGCAAACACTTCCAACGCCTTCGATTTTTACGGCTATGCACTTTTTATAGTAGACTATATCTTTGAATTTTTCTTTTACCTCGCCTGTTTTCTCGTCGATATGTGTGCCTTTTCTGTAATCAGACACCAAGCCAAGAAACTTTGTGCGGCTGATATTGCGAACAATTTCAACATTCAAAACTCCGTCACCTGTGTCTGCATCTGGGGCAAGTTGGAAACCTCCACCATACCATCTACCATTACAAATAGCGGCAAGAAGAATTTTCTCCTCAATAACCTCTTGGCTTCCGTCAGGGTATGTAAGTGTAATTACAACATCCATAGGTTTTTTCGTGATTATTTCACCTGCAACGCCAAGTATATATGCCATTTTTCCAGAAATTAAAGGTTTCTTTTTAAGGTTTGCAGCGCGACGAACAACCTCACAGTCAAAGCCGACATTTACTACATTTATTGCGTACTTATCGTTAAATTTCATTACATCAACAAGACAATCACCCTTCTCGCCCTCGAAAGAACGAACGAAGTCATTTCCACTACCTACTGGAACGATTTTGAGCGACGCTGTGTCCGAATGCCCACTATTCATAAGTGCATTTACTGTTCTGAAAATAGTACCATCTCCGCCATAAACAGTAAAGCAAGTGTCGGGGTTTTCATTAAGCGAATTTATTATAAAATTCGATGCATCATCACAGGATTTCGACATATAAACATTCTCATCTTCACTTTCGTTTATTGTGTCTTTTATCTCGTTCGCTTTACCTTTTCCTGCAAATGGGTTAAGCACATGCAAAACCTTTTTAATTTTTCTCTTTGCGCCTGTTATAATTTCCATAACTGCTCCTATTTCATTTACTTGTTAAAATAAGCCACGAAATCAAGTCTGTTTCTTCAAATGCCCTGTCCCAACAACAATGGCCTAAATCGTCGTATATTGTAAATTCAACATTTCCGCCTTGAAGTCTTACAGAGTTTACCATTGCCTCTGATTGAGAGAGTGGAACGACATCATCAAGGCGTCCGTGATACACTCTTATAGGCAGATTTCTTACATACCAACCACGCCAGTTCATGCCACCACCACAAATTGGAGCGATTGCTGAAAAAAGTTCTGGAACTTGCAATGCAATTTCCCAAGTACCAAATCCACCCATACTAATTCCACAAAGTGAAATGTGATTTTTATCTACATTATATTCGTTTGCAATATTTTCAATGAGAGATATAGCCTCCCATTTATAATCGTACCAAGTGCGCTCTTGTGGACAAAGTGGTGACAAGGTTATTGCGCGAAATCCACCATAATCTTGATTTTGAGTGAAAAGTTTTGGAATACAATATCTTTTAAGTGCGTTAAGGTCTTCACCACGCTCGCCTGCGCCATGCAAAAAAACAACGAGTGGAAGGCTTTCACTCTTATCAAAATCGGTTGGTGTTGTAAGAATGTATTTTAGTGACGATTGCTGTTTGTTAAACTTACTTTCTAAATATTGAACCATTGTTTGCTCCAAAGGTGCATTTTGCATAATTTTTACATAGTTATGCATATTTTATCATATATTTATTGATTTGTCAAGATAAGTTATAAAATGGCGAATTAAAACCTCAAATTTGGCATACGGGCTGGCAAAAAAAAGAAAAAGGCGCATTTTTGCGCCTTTTAAACTTTTCTTAATTATTTAATGATTTCACCATAGATTTCGCCGAATGCGCAAGATGCGTTTGATTCGTCTGTATCAATATGCATAGCGGCACTAAAATTAGGATGAACTCTTACTACTACATCATCGAAAATTGTTGTTCTTTCAGATGTAACTTTTACTTTTACAACTTCTTTATCGCTAACACCTGCCGCTTCCGCTTCCGCTGGTGTGAAGTGAATATGTCTTTTTGCTGCAATAACGCCTTCTGCAAGGTCAACTTCTCCACAAGGTCCTACAAGTTTGCAAGCGCCTGAACCTGCAATATCTCCACTTTCGCGAACTGGTGCTACAACACCAAGGTTTCTTGCGTCTGTGAGTGAAACTTCAACTTGTGAAGCCTTTCTTTCTGGGCCGAGAACAATTACTCTGTCGATTTTGTTTTTTGCGCCTACAACTGTTACTCTTTCTTCGCAAGCGAATTGACCAGGTTGGCTAAGGTCCTTTTTGAATGTGAGTGCGTGTCCTGCACCAAACAAAATTTCAACATGCTCTTTTGAAAGGTGTACGTGGCGTGCGCTTGTTTCAACGATTACTTTGTTTTGCATAATATGTATCTCCTCTAAAATTATTAACTGAATTTTTTGTCGTATATATATTAACATACTTTTCCAAAATTGTAAATACAATAAAGTAAATTTTTTTAAAAGTATTGACTTTTTTATTACTCGGTTGTATAATTTTCGCATGAGGTGATTTTATGAAAAGAATCGTTACTATACAGGACATTTCCTGCTTTGGAAAATGCTCAATTACTGTTGCATTACCTATAATTTCAGCAATGGGTGTTGAGTGCGCTATTATTCCAACTTCTGTTTTATCAACACATACTGGTGGATTTGAGGGGTTTACCTTTCGTGATTTGAGTGAGGACATTCCAAAAATTAAAAAACACTGGCTAAAATACAATTTGAAATTTGACACAATTTACACGGGTTATCTCGGCTCTGTTCAACAAATTGATTATGTAATGGATTTTGCAAGGGCTTTTCGTGATGAAAATTGTTTGCTCTTTGTAGACCCCGCTATGGGCGACCATGGTAGGCTTTACACAGGATTTGATAAAGATTTTCCTTCGCATATGGCTAAACTTTGCGCCATGGCTGACATCGTTGTTCCTAACCTTACTGAGGCGTCATTTATGCTTGGAATCGAGTACAAGAGCGAATACGATGAAGAACACATCAAAAGTATTCTGCGTTCCCTTTGTAAAATGGGTGCAAAAAAGGCAGTTTTGACAGGTGTTTCTTACAAAAAAGACACACAGGGTGCTGTTTTATACGACAGTGAAAAGGACGCATTTATTTCATATTTCGAGAACAATATTCCTATGAACTTTCACGGAACTGGCGACACCTTTGCAAGCGTTTTTGCAGGGGCGCTCACTCGTGGTATGAGCGAATATGACTCTTTGAAACTTGCAGTTGAGTTTACTGTGGATTGTATAAGAGCGACTGTTCCAGATGCAAAAAATCACGCATATGGAACTAAATTTGAGACTTGTATTCCCTCGCTTATTGAAAAATTAAAATAACAAAAAGCCGACACAATGTCGGCTTTTTATTTTTCGCATTTACCACAATTTGAGCAACCACTACAAATTGTGCGTGAGCCACAACTTTCGCAATTTTTATGAAATTTGGGCTTGATTTGAGGAATGGGATTCCCCATTTTGTCACAAAGATTGAATTCTCGTTTAAATGCGTCGTAATTCATTCCTGATTTATGTGCCATTTGACTTTGAACCTTTTTTGAGGGCATAAAATACTTTTTGCCATCTTTTATAAAGTGCGTTCCTGTTTCAAAAAAGCAGAAATTAACTCCGTTTTTCTCACACTCCTTGCGCAATATCTTCACCCATTCATAGTCACAAGGGCGTGCGCCTTCGTAGTTCTCGCCACCACAACTGACAGATTCAATTTTGCCAGTCGAGAGGTATTTATCAATGTGGACTTCACCGATAAATGGTGAGACCGCTATACTTTTATGTTTGAGGGGCAAATCGAGAAGAATTGGAATTCGCTCGTCCGCCCTTTTTTGATTTTCGCAAGTTATATTTATATCGACATTATCGTATCCCTCGCCCCAATCGCTCGGGAGAGTGTCTTTTATTCGATGCACGCGTTTAGTGATAATAAAAAATCTAACGTCGCTTCGTTCTTTCATTATTTGCCACGCTTCATCTCGCCACTTGTCCGCATCTTCCAAGAAAAAGTCGCTTGACATACAAGTGCTTAAAGTTGAGCCTGCTGGCACGACATATTCGCCTTTGCGATTTCGTTCGATTGGCAAGTAGAAATTTTTCGTTTTATAAATCACGCTTCCGTCGCGATCACGAATTTTATCGAGGTAATACATATAGCAATTTTCACAGCCCTCTGAAATTTTTCGGCATCCGTGCCAAGGACTCCACATTTGCATAATATCACCTCGTTTTCTTATCTGAAATTATGCCAAACTTGCATTTCACACTCTTCTCTGTTTGCAAATGCAAAATACGGAATAAGTGTCGCTTTTGTTTTATAAGTTTGCGCTGTGTATGAATACAATTTATCACTTGGCTTTCTTTGATATGCGTCAAGTGTGAGAGTAGGCACACCGAGGGTTTCGTTTATGCCTTGTACAATTTCTGATTTTGTATCAAGAATGAGCGAACGAAGGTGTCCTTCATTATCAACACCTTCCATACAATAAACGACAGGTCCTACGGTGAGTGCGCATTTATCAGCATCGGCAACAACTTCTGGATTTGCGACTACAAATCTTGGTTTCATATGAAAATCGACAAGAATTTTTTCATTATGAATTTGAAAATGTTTATAACCTTTTATAGTATTGTCTTTTTTATCACTATAAGACGGAATACGAACAGCAAGGGTACAGGGTGCACCTGTTACAGTGATTTCGACTTTTCCGTCATACGGGTAGGCTGTTTTTTGCTCAATGGTGACTTTTTTGTCTCCAAGAGTAAGTTGCGCTTTGCTCTCGATAAATTGATTTACATAAATTGTATCATTTTCGGTTGTATAAATAAGTTCAGAAATTACTGGCATAAAACGAACAATATTTGGCGGGCAACACGAACATTCAAACACCTTTTGTCTTCTCGTTTGTGGCAAGTGGTGTGGGTTTTCGACTGAATAACTTACATCTTTTGTTCGCATATATGGCAAAAGTTCTAATGGGTTTGTATAGAAAAACTCATCGCCACTTAATGAAATTGAGGATAAGAATCCGTTATAGAGTATGCGTTCAATTACATCGGCATACTTGGCATCTGTGTCGATAAGCATCATTCTTTTGGCGAAAAACACGAGTCCTATTGCGGCGCAACTTTCTGAATATGCAAAAAGGTTTGGCAAGTCGTATGGTACTGTGAACGCCTCGCCATAACCTGACGAACCAATCCCACCTGTTATGTACATTTTTTTGTTTACTATGTCGTCAAAAATCGCCTTACACGCATTTTTAAGTTCTTCATCATTATACTTCAAAGCAAGGTCTGCCATTGCCGAATACAGATACACCGCGCGCACTGCGTGACCTTCTGCTGCTTTTTGTGCTATTACTGGCGCGTGGGATTGATTATACATAAAAGCAGCCCAGTTGGTAAGTGTTTCGCTTTCACTACCTCTTTTATCTACAAAGAATTTGGCAAGGTCAAGATGCTTTTTATTTCCTGTTATCTCGTAAAGACGAACAAGGGCAAGTTCTATTTCCTCGTGACCTGGTGTTGTAAATCCTGCATCTGCATCTATAACAAAGCGTTTTTCAACATAATCAACATATTTACACATTAACTTCAAAAGTTTATCTTTCCCTGTTGCTTCGTAATATGCAACGCCTGCTTCAATCAAGTGTCCTAAGCAATAAAGTTCGTGATTGTCACGGATTTTAAATTGTTTTTCAGGCTCAACCGTCATATGATAAATATTGAAATAGCCACACTCATCTTGGTATTTTTCAATATAATCAACAATTTCGTCAACTATTTTTTCAAGTTCTTCTTCTCTTTTTTCTTTTGTGAGATAAGCAACGCCTTCTATCCATTTTGCAACATCAGAGTCCCAAAAAAAGTGAGCCTTTACTCCACTATCAAAATTGAATGAATCGATTCTTCCTGTTTCTTTAAAACGATTGTATACTGCCTTTGTGGTTATATCTCTTACAAGGTCTTGCTTTTGCTTCCAAAAGCCACCTGTTATTTTAATATTTGAAAAGTTGAAATTGTTCACGGTTTTCTCCTGAAACTTAAATTTTTTACACATTTATTTTACAACATACCATACTAAAAGTCAATAAAGTGATTCTCTTTTTTTGATACTTTTCATCATTTTTTGAACGCATATTAGGCAAATAAATATTTTTTATTTTATTTGCAAAAATAGGTTGACAAGTCGATTTTTTTGTGATACAATACATAAGCAATGAAATATTGGGATGTAGCCAAGCGGTAAGGCACCAGACTTTGACTCTGGCATTTCGATGGTTCGAACCCATCCATCCCAGCCAAGAAAGACCTAATCCGAACCGTTGGATTAGGTCTTTCTCTTTTTGGCTGGGATGGGTGTTGGTTCGAGCCATCCTTTATTTTCGCCAAGCGAAAATGAATATGGTGCGCTCTTTTTCGAGAAAGCCGTTCTCTGCTCGCGAGGATAAGGCTCGAAAAAAAGCCTCGTAAAGCGAGAAGCCATCCACTTTGTTACTTTTTAAGCCTCTATCCATCACAAAGCCATTTTTCCCACAAGCCATATCTATCAATTTAAAAAGCCAAGTCAAACGACTTGGCTTTTTCTTATTCAGTTGAATGAAAATACTTTGATGAGTTTTGGTTGGGCGCCAGTTTCGGGGTCAGTTTCCATTATGAGTATGTCTTTCATATATTCGTTCCATTTATCGACAACGGGGCTTTCCCTTTGAACTTTTGTGGCATATTCTATTCCCTTTTCACACTCATAGTAGCCAAAAAGTTCGTTACCTGTGTTCCAAATTGTATAGTTTAAGATACCTGCATCGTTTAAAACCTGTTTCATTTCGTCCCAAATTTCGTTATGTCTTTTGATATATTCGTCAAGAGTTCCTTCTACTATTCTTGCTTTCCATGCGTATTTTTCCATAATCTTATCCTTTCGCTACTTTATATGCTTATTTTATTGTACATTATAATTACAAATTAATCAATAGTATTGATTGATTTTCCCACAACATACGGACACTTTTCTATTTACTTTTATTTTGGTTTATGTTATGATTAATATTAAAGAATTGCTTTTATTAAGGAGAAAATATGGTTTTAAGAACTAAATTCAAGGACAATGAATACTTTTGGGGTGGTGACTCACCAAGTGGAATAAATATGCCTCTTTACAAGGGCAAGGAATATACGGGGGATTTTAGATACTTAGCTACCACTCAAAGCATGCCTATGTTTTTGTCGTCAAGTGGACGATATGTATGGAGCGAAAGAGGCATCAAGGTATGGACAGATGGTGACGAAATATGCTTCGAGAGTGATGCTGACATCGAAATGAACGAGGACGGCTCAACCTTGCGTGAGGCGTACCTTAACGCAATGAACAAGCACTTTCCCTTTGAGGCTACAAGATTTAAGGGCATGACTATGCCACGCGATTTTTTCAAAACAGCACAATTTAACACTTGGGTAGAATTTAGCTATGATCCTACGCAAAAGGGTGTGCTTGAATACGCACATGCAATTATTGACAATGGCTTTGAGCCTGGTATTCTTATGATTGATGAGGGCTGGCAAACAAGATATGGTCAATGGAAATTCGATTTTCATAAGTTTCCTGATCCAAAGGCAATGGTAGACGAATTGCATGAACTTGGTTTTATAGTTATGCTTTGGGTGACTCCTATGGTGACTGCCGACGGCGTTGATTTTTGCAAATCAACAAGAGACCTTTTCAACCCCGAAAACTACGATAATCTCTTTCTTCGTAACAAGGCAGGTCAGGTCGCTCTTGTGAGTTGGTGGAACGGTTATTCCGCTATTTTGGACCTTCGCAAGGAATGTGACCAAAAATATTTGCAAGAAAGACTCGATTTCTTAATGAATGAATATGGTGTTGATGGCTTTAAGTTTGATGGTGGATCATATGAAATGTATCATCCTTCAAGCATGATAAATGGTGAGCCAAGAGATGACCACGACCAAGCGGAACTTAATATTGCTTGGAATGATTTTGGTGCAAGATATACATATCACGAATATAAGGACACTTTCAAAGGTGGCGGAAAGCCCACCCTTCAACGTCTTTGGGACAGAGAGCATACTTGGGGAATTTATTCGGGTATTCCATCTATAATTCCTGGCTCTATTATGCAAGGACTATTTGGGCATCCGTTTATTTGTCCTGATATGATAGGTGGTGGAAGTTGGACTGATGACTACTTGCCTAACTTTAAAATTGACGAGGAACTTTTTATAAGATGGGCAGAACTTTCGTCTATGTTCCCTATGATGCAATTTTCAAGAGCGCCTTGGAAATGTCTATCAAGGGAGTCCTTTGATATTGTTAAACGCTGGTACAAGCATCATATGTCGCTAACTGACGAAATAATCGAACTTGTAAAGGATGCTGAAAAAACTGGTGAGCCTATTCTTCGTTGCCTTGAATATAACGACCCTAACAAGGGCTATGCCACTATCAATGATGAATTTATGCTTGGTACAGATATTTTGGTTTGTCCTGTTGTCACAAAGGGAACGCTCAAAAAGGCAATTACCTTTCCTGCTGGCATATGGCGTGATAAGGACGGCAACACCTACAATGGCAATTCCGTTGTTGAACTTGACACGCCTGTTGAAAAATTATTGTGGTTTAGAAGAGTCAAGTAAAAGCCTACTATATCAAATTAAAGTGAGGGGAAACCCTCACTTTTTTGTTATTTTATTGATTGACATTTGAACATATGATAATATGTAAATTTATTTTCGGGGCTTTTTATGGCTTTTTCTAACCTTTTGTACGACTTTTGAGACATAAAAGCCCACCAAGGCTTTGGTGGGCTTTTTAGATTCTATATACATTAAACTGAAAATAGCAAGTCACCGTATGTTGGAATTGGCCAGTATTCCTTTGCGGTGATGCTTTCCATTTCATCAACAAGAGCGCGAAGTTCTGCCATTTTTACAAGAACGCGATTTGCGTAAGTTTTGGCTACTTTTTCTGCGCCTGTTAAGGTTTTCACATAGGCGATGTCTTCTTCGAGTTCTTTTGTCTTTTTGAATGCATTTGCATTAAGAGTTGAAAGTTTTGTAGCAACGGACATTTCGTAATCTGCGTTTATGCCAAGTCCTTTTTTCATCTCTATTGTCTTTGTAAGTTCTTTTGTGTATTTAGAAACCGCTGGCATTATCATTTGATTTGCCATATCAACAGCTGTAAGCGCTTCAATATTGATAAGTTTTGAGTAAGATTCGAGCAAAATTTCGCATCTTGCGCGAAGTTCCTTTTCGCTGAACACTTTATTTTCAACAAAGAGTTTTATGTTTTTCTCATCAAGCAAATGAGGGATTGCCTCAGGTGTGGTTTCAAGGTTGGAAAGTCCTCTGTTCTTTGCTTCCTCCGCCCAACTCTTATCATAACCGTTTCCGTTGAAAAGTATTCTCTTATGTGCTTTTATGGTATCTCTTACAAGGTCGTGAAGTGCGCTTGTAAAGTCCTCTGCATTTGAGAGAATTTCATAAAATTCGTTAAGAACCTGTGTAACCGCTGTATTGATTACTGTATTTGCATCAGCAATAGATGCAGATGCGCCAAGCATACGGAACTCAAACTTATTACCTGTGAAGGCAAATGGTGAGGTTCTGTTTCTGTCGGTTGTATCTTTTGGAAATTTCGGAAGAATATGAACGCCTACACGCATATTTTCTTTTTCTTTTGATGCGTATGTAGACCCTTTTTCAATAGCGTCTAAAACTGCTCCGAGTTCATCACCGAGGAAGATGGAAACTATCGCTGGTGGGGCTTCTGTTGCACCAAGACGATGGTCGTTTCCTGCGCTTGCAATAGAGATACGAAGGGCATCTTGATATTCATCAACCGCTTTGATAACTGCACTTAAAAAGAGCAAGAATTGTGCATTTTCATAAGGTGTTTCACCAGGTTCAAGAAGGTTTACGCCTGTATTGGTTGAAAGTGACCAGTTATTATGTTTGCCACTACCACTAACTCCTGCGAATGGTTTTTCGTGAAGCAAGCACACAAGTCCGTGCTTCTTCGCGATTTTTTGCATAAGTTCCATTGTGAGTTGGTTATGATCGGTTGCAAGGTTTGTTGTAGTGAAAACAGGAGCGAGTTCGTGTTGGGCAGGGGCAGCCTCATTATGCTCTGTTTTTGCCAAAACTCCGAGTTTCCAAAGTTCTCTATCGAGTTCTTTCATATAAGCCAAAACTCTTGACTTGATTGAGCCAAAATAATGGTCGTCAAGTTCTTGACCTTTTGGCGGTCTTGCACCAAAAAGAGTTCTTCCTGTGTAAACAAGGTCAGGGCGCTTATCGAACATTTCCTTATCGATGAGGAAATATTCTTGTTCTGCACCAACTGTTGTGCGAACAGAGGTTACGCTTTCGTTGCCAAAGAGTTTGAGTATTTTCATTGTAGCCTTGCCAAGAACTTCCATAGAGCGAAGCAAAGGTGTCTTTTTGTCAAGCGCCTCTCCTCCATATGAACAAAAAGCGGTAGGAATGCAGAGTGTTTCGTCTTTTATAAACGCATATGATGTTGGGTCCCAAGCGGTATAGCCTCTTGCCTC
>JAZSDJ010000078.1:0-9112 GCA_045531105.1 Eubacteriales bacterium
GGCAATTCTCATTGATGATAGTGCAAAAGTCCGTAAGGGTTGGCACCTTGGCGAAACAGTTGACCCCACAGAAATCAATGTAATTGATTTTCTTGAAACTCTGCTTGAAAGCCTTATTGAAGAATAAGGCTTTCAAAAAAAGAAAAAAAATTTTCAAAAAACTATTGACAAACTCAAATAAGTGTGATATAATATAGTCACAACAAAGGAAAGGAACTGATAAAAATGTTTAAGACAAAAGAAGAAATGACAATCGCAGAAATCTACGAAAACCTCAAAGTTATAGGTTTCGGTACAAGTCTTGAGATCCTCGCAAAAATGACACCAAGAGAACTCAAAAAGTTTTATAAAAAGGCTTGCAAGGCTTTTAATCTCTGCTACTCAGTTGAAAGCACTCTCGCAAGATTAAGTGCCGAAGAGGAAGAAGAAGAGTTATCTCTCGGTGAAGACAAAATACTCAAAGGCTTTTGAGGGGCTGAGCCTATCAACCCCATCCCAACAACTCCGAATATTTACCTCCTTTCTGCGTCCCCCACGGGTTTTGTGTGTTCTCCCGTGGGGGCAACCCTTTTTTTCGGCGCGCCGCCCACGACCGCAGCGGCGCGATTTTCGCCTAACGTTTCATTATACCATTTTTTCGACCGATTTGTCAATAGGCAAACTGCACAAACATTTTCCCGGAACTTTGTGCATTTTGCCTATTGCATTTTCTGTTGGCTTGTGGTATACTATAATCACAGTTGAGGGGCGGCAAAGTCCTCAATCTTGCCGACATAAGGACGAAGAGCCGAAAGGGTGTACACGGAATTTTGGCTTCAAGAGATGTATAAGCAAGAGCCGAAAATTTTTCAAAAAATTTTGAAAAACCCCTTGACAAATTCCTCCAAGTGTGATATAATAAATACATCAAATAAAGGAAAGAGGTAAACTCCAATGGAAACCCAAAAAATTGACCGTCGAAGAAATTACATAGTAATGCTCGACACCGAAACTGCGAATGACCTTGAATGTCCCCTTACTTATGATATAGGTTGGGCTATTGTTGACAAGTGGGGTACAGTATATCGCAAGAGAAGTTTTATAAACCGAGAAATTTTCTTTCTTGAAAAAGACCTTATGCAGAGTTCCTATTATGCCGAGAAACTCCCTATCTACTATAAGAGGATAGCAAGAGGTGAAACAGTGGTTGCTAATTGGCACACTATCAAAAAAATCTTATGGCAAGATATGGCAGAGTTTGAAACGAAAATTGTATCGGCTCATAATGCTCGATTTGATTATAAGTCAACAACAACAACTCAAAGGTGGTTGACGAAATCAGCATATAGATACTTTTTTCCAAAAGGCACAGAAATTTGGGATACAATGAAAATGGCTCGTGATGTTATCGGCAAAATGCCGACTTACCGAAAGTGGTGCGAAATTAACGGCTATATCTGTAAAAATGGTCAGTTAAAAATGACTGCTGAAATTCTTTATCGTTTCATAAGTGGTCAAGAGGAATTTGACGAAGAACATACAGGCTTATCTGATGTTATGATAGAAAAAGACATTCTCGCTTATTGCTATCGTCAGCACAAAAAAATGCGAAAAAAATTATGGGAAAGGGGTTGACAAAACCCCTAACCTATGATATAATAGTTATACCGAAAGACGAAAGGGGGTAAATAAATGTGGACTTTTTGATTTACTTTCTTAATCAAATTGATTTACCACTTGTGATAAATCAAATCAGTTTTACAGTCGAGAGCATTAAAATGCTCCTCGGCAAAGGCTGAAAAAAAATAAAAAAAATTTCAAAAAACCCTTGACAAATAGCAAAGAGTATGCTATAATAAGTATGTAATCAAGAGAGGAAACTCCTTGAAAATAAAAAAAATAATGGGTGGCGACCATCGCTGAAAGGAATTGATACTATGGCTAACACAAAGAAACTTACAAAGAAAGACAGATTCAATGCTCTTCTCAAAATCGCAGAGGTTCAGAAGAACCCCGACCTTGTTAAGTTCATCGAGCACGAACTCGAACTTCTTGCGAAGAAGAACTCTGCCGAGAAGAAACCCACTGCGACACAGAAAGCCAATGAGGGTGTCAAGGAAGTGATTCTTGCGACAATCGGTAACGGCTCTCTTACAATTACCGAAATGCAGAAAGCCAACGGCGAACTTGCTGAACTCTCCAATCAGAAAATCTCTGCTCTTCTCAAGCAGATGATTGAGAACGGCTCTGTTGTGAGAGAGGAAATCAAGAGAAAGGCTCATTTCAAGAGAGCCTAACTCTTGAAAAAAAAAGTCAAGGGAATTTTCAAAATTCCCTTGACAAATTCCTTTAAATGTGGTATACTATAATCACAGAAAGGAAGTGAGAACTTGACACTAACACCAACAGAACAAAACACTTTTGATTCGCTTTTAAAGTTGGGAATGACCGAGGCAGAGGCTCTTGAGGCTATCGCAGACGATAGACGAATAGACAAGGGCGAAAAACTTTTTGACCTCCCCCCTGAACTTGAAGAGGGTGCGAAAAAGGCAAGGCGAGCAGACCGAAAGCCAAATTCAACCCCTACCAAGAGAGAACGAAAAGAGGACACCGACAAAAGATTTTTGATTCAACTTCTCAAATCGGCTCTTGAAAACTCTGATGATGAGGGATTCACCGAACTCCCCCAAATCGAAATCACAAACCCTGAAAGGCAAATTGACTTCACTTTTTCCAACCGAAAATTTAGAATCGTCTTATCGGCTCCGAGAACTTAACTCGGAGCCTTTGGGCTGCCCGAGGACGCGCGCCCCGGGCAGAATTCGGCAAAATGCACAGTTTTCGCAATTTTTAAACCAAAATCTTTGTGCAATTTGCCTATTGCTTTTTTCCCATAATTGATGTATAATGTAATCACAACAAAAGGAAAGAGGTAAATCAAAATGGTTTCAACTTACGAAAATGATTATTACAACAATGACAAAAGAAACACTCGCAACACTTATTTATGTGATTATAATTGTGGCGGTTATGCACTCGGCACTTTTAATTGGTATCTTCCTTATGACAATTATGATTGTGATACTTGGACTCTTTTCCACAAAAGAGGAATGACACTTGATGAAATGGCTGATTTCTATGCAGAATTTATGCTTAAAGACTTTTTCGGCAGATTAAGACAGATTAAATCTATAGAAGAAAAAATGCTTGACGAAAAGGTTATTGCTTTTCGTTGCTGTGAAAGTGATTTTCATTTTTGCGTGCGTGGGGATAATGGTGTGTGGTATCACAAACCGGGTTCAAACACAATTCGTAGAATCAAAAAAGAAGAAGTATTTTCTGATAAATGGGTATCTCCAAGTGGTTGGACTGTCTATGATTCAAAAATAATTTTATTCGCTATGAAAAAAAGTTAATAAAACCCCTTGACAAAATTCAAGGGGTATGTTATAATGGTATCACAATAAAGGAAAGGTAAGGTAAACAAAATGAGAGAAACACTTAAACAAATGATATTGGCTATGGCTCTTGATGAGGAATTATTTGAAAACATAAAAAATGATTTATTAAATCTTGATCCTAAAACAGATGTGATGATTAACCTCCTCACCATTGAGCAACTTGCACAAATGAAATCAGACCTCGCACGAACAGACGAACTTTTAGCCGATTTATCAATAATGAGAGCTGAACTTATTGATACAATAAAAAAAGTTGAAATTTTTTGCGAAAAACTATTGACAAATAATTAAAGATGTGTTATAATAAATACATCAAATAAGGAAAGGAATTGATTAACAATGACAGAAATTACAAAATACCTTGCAGATGACGGCACAGAGTTTGAAGATGAAGAAGAGTGCCTCGACTATGAAAGAAAGCAGAAACTCGGAGATTTAAAAGGTCTTAAATTTTACGATTCAGATTTCAATGAATTGACTATTGACCAAGCAGAAAACTGTGAACAACTCATTTCAGACGCCTACTACATCAAATGTGCTGACGAGAATGATCTTGAAAATTTCAAAGAGGTTCTCGATGAAGAATACGGTGGTTGGTCAGGCTTTGATTGTGCGGGTTGGCGAAATGTTGACGGAGAAGGTTTATTCTTCTTTGATGAAGATTCCGACTGTTGGATGAGTTGGGATGAATGGTATGATAAACTCCGAGATATTCGCAGAAAATTAAATTATTAAAAGGGGAAAGAAATTTCCCCTAACCCCTTGACAAAATCCAAAAGGTATGATATAATAAGTACATCAAATGAGAAAGGAATTGATAAAAATGAAACTTACAGATAACAGAAGAAAAAAAGCCACTACTTTCAGAGACCTTCGCACAGGTGACGCCTTTGAGCACGAAAGTATGATTTGGCTTAAAACCTCTTGCGACGAAGCCTTTAACCTTGAAGATGAAGAAACTGAGTGGTTTTCTGACGATACTACTGTTCATCTTGTAAAAATCAGTATTACAGTTGAAGACTAAAAGTGAGGGCAGAAATGCCCTCCTTTCCTTTGCGGTCGACGCTTTAACGCTTTAAAGTGTGAGCGGCCCGCGCACGCTCCTTGCGGGCCGAATTTCCATTATACCACACCCCACGAAAAAAGTCAATTGACATTTTGCACAAACTTTGCTCCAATTAAAATCCCAAAATTTGGTGAATTTGCCTATTGAAATTGTCTTTGTGATGTGATATACTATTATCACAGTGAGAGGGAGAGAATGTCAAGTGTAAATCTCAAAGCCTAAAAAAAATAAAAAAGTTTGAAAAAACCCTTGACAAACGGCTCTCAATGTGATATAATAAGTGTGTAATAAAGAGAGGAGAAGTAAGGCAGTAAGTCCCTTATAAAAATCCTCGTGACATCTCCGTAAGGGAGATAGGGCAGTAAGTACCCGAAACTTGTAATAGGCTTGAAAATTGAGGTACCCCTTAAAAAAATTTTTTAAGGAATTTTCAAAAACCTATTGACAAATACCTCTCTTTATGATATAATAAGTATGTCAAAAGGTTAAGGAAAGGATCAAGTGAGAAACTTAACTGACCGAGGTTATCGGGGAAAAAAATAAAAAAAGTTTCAAAAACCCCTTGACAAATCACCTAACCTATGATATAATAAATACATCAAAGACAGGTTCAAGTCTTAAAAACCGAAAGGAATTGATAATTATGGCAAACAAGAAGATGACTAAGAAGGATTATTTCAACGCTCTCCTTAAGCTCGACAGCGTGAAGGCAAATGCTGATCTTGTCAAGTTCATCGAACACGAACTCGAACTCCTTGCAAAGAAGAACAGTGCTGAAAAGAAGCAGACTGCAACTCAGAAGGCAAATGAAGGCGTTAAGTCCGTTATCCTTGAAACCCTCGGCAGTTCGTCAATGACCATCACCGAAATGCAGAAGGCAAATGCTGACCTTGCCGAACTTTCAAATCAGAAGATTTCGGCTCTGCTTAAGCAGTTGGTTGAAAGTGGCTCGGTTGTCCGTGAGGAAATCAAGCGTAAGGCTCACTTTAAGAGAGCCTAATCGGTAGAGGGGGGCAACCCCCTCGCCCTTTAAACTTAATCAAGAGGTGATACAATGGAAAAACAGATACAAGCCTTAATGAAACTCGGTGCTACTCGTGAAGAAGCAATCGCAACTTTACAAGATGATGCCGACATTGACAAGGGCAAGGCAAAAGATTTTGATCTTACACCCGAACAACAGAAAATCGCAAAACAATACACCAAAACGGGCACACGCAAAACTACGGCTTATAACTTTTCCACAAGAAAAAGAAAAGAAAATCCCACAAAAGCCACAGTAATTGCCGAATTATTCAAGTTTTTAACCGAAAATGATGAAATTTCAGCCGAAAATATAAATATTTTAAACAAAGAGCGTCAAATTTCTTTCAAAATCGGTGAAAATGACTACGAATTGACCTTAATTCAAAAAAGAAAGCCGAAAAATTAAAAAATTTCGGCTTTTCTATTGACAAAACAGATAAAAAGTGCTATAATGTAAGAGCATTAGGGAAACGAAAGTAAGCCCTAAAGCGGAAAGGAATAAAAGAATATGGCAAAAGTAATCGTAAAAAAAGCAACTCGCAGATGTGGTTCTGTAATCGTCAACATCAATTATCTTGAAGGCTACGGCACAGACATCAAAGACACAGAACAGACTTATCTTTTTAAGTTCTACGGTAAAGATAATACAGTTCCCTTATTCACCAAAATCGGCACAACGGCAAAAAGCTGTAACACTCGTATCCGTCAAGAAATCGGTGAATACAGACAAAAGGGTTTTGATGTGCGAAATGTTGACATCTGCAAGATTGTGCAGTGTGGCTCAATTCCTGCGGAAAGTTATGAAAGTTTTTTAAGAGCCTTTTTAATGAAAGACTATCCCGACACTTGGCGAAGAAATGACAGATTTTTCGGCACAGATGTTCTCACCTCTCGATTCGTTGAACTTTGTGAAATGTATTCAAAAATTTAAAACAAATAGGCAGAATGTTTGTGCATTCTGCCTATTGACTTTTGCGGTGGGTCGTGCGCGGCCACACGCGCCGAGTTTTCGGTAATGGGCAACTTCACCAAATTTTACGCCGAATCTTTGTGCAATTTGCCTATTGCATTTTCTCCCATAATAGTGTATAATAAAGACACAAAAGAAAGAGAGGTAATCAAAATGGCAGATTTAATCAAACGAGAATTAAGATGTGAATACTGTGGTGGTTTGGTAGACGAGGGCGACCACACCACAGAAGAGGATAAAACAGGGATAATCCGAGATTGTATGGGGTACTGTGTAGATTGTGGTACTCGATATAATTGGAGAGAAAATTATGCTCTTGTAAGTATTGAGCCTTACTATGTAGGAGAAAAGGGGGGAGAGTAATGAAAGTAATTGTAATCTATGAAGAAAATCACGGATTCATAGGACTTGCCAAAGATATGAAAAGTGCTTTTCAATTTCTTATCAATGATAAATGGATAACCGAAAATACCGAACTCTTCGAGCCGACAGAGGGTGAGGAGTACGGATGGTTTCCTATTTCACGAGCAATGACTGATTTGAGAAGAAGTCTGCTCGATACTTTAATGTTCTTGTGGAATTGTGATGAAGATTATTTTGACGGTAGTTTTTCTTTTTGGGAAGAAGAAATACACGGCGAAAATATTTAAAAGTAAGGGGGCAATAGCCTCTTTATTTTTTTTGACTTTTTTAAAAATTTTTGCTATAATATAAATGTAAAAAATAGAAAGGAGATCGAGAAGATGTCAATTGAACTCGTGGAAGCTTTAATTCTAATTGCGAAATTTTGCGTCAGCTATGAAAATTGTGCGACCTGTCCGCTAAAGAATTTCTGTGGGAAGATACCTAGTGAATGGTAATCCGAACCGGCCCGTAGTAGGGTCGAATTTCCGCGAAGCCTGGCCTTCGAGATTTTTCAAGATAGATTTTCCGATAAGTGGGTTGCTATTATTTCCCCGTAATAGCGCCCACTTTAGCACTTTAAAGCGGGTTTCAACGGGCCGGTCAGGGACGACACGGCCCGATTTCCCGCCCGGTACACCCCATATGGAATTTTCATATGGCTAAAGTGAATTTTGAAAGTGATCTAAATTTTCCCGAAAATGCCGCCCTCATATGGTCGGCTAATCCCGGTGAACCCGATCGGTGCGCACTATATGCCTTTCAATTATATCTAAAGCCAGGTCACCCCGATCGGGATGAGGGCATGTATCCGCCCTCATATTGATTTTTTATAAAAAATATTATATAATATATATAGAAAAAAAATAAAAAACCAAAAGGAGACTCCAATTATGTATGATATGAATACTATACTGAAGGCAATGGCTGAGGGCAAGACTGCAGACGACCTCGCCAAAGAATTTTCAGACGCCCTCAACGCGGCTAATGCAGAGATAAAGCGCCAAGAGGAAGAGAAAACATTAGCTAAGAATCTCAAGATTGAGCGTCTTGCTAAAATTATTGAAGACATTTGCTCATATGTATTAAACTATTATGCAGATGCCCTTCCCAATGAAATTATTGATGAACTTAACGGTTCTTCTCCGGAAAGCTATATCGAATCTGCGAAAGAGGTTGACGCCCTCATCGAGGAAATCGTACCCTCATTACCTATGCTTATTAAGTTGGCTGAGCTTCAGGATTCACTTGGCGGCGCCAGCATTATAAAAGCACCCTCAATTAAACTTGCGGCAGCGCCGGTTAAGTGCCCTCAGAAGCCAACCATCAAGACACTTTCAGATGACCAGGCAAACGACATTCTGAGCCAATTTTTGAAGGATTTATCCACATTCTGATAAGATTGTCACTTGACTAAAAACAATTTAGCCAGAGTTCAACACAGCGAACTCTGGCTATAAATTTTTAAAGAGAGAGAAAAAATTCTCTCTCTTTTTTTATGAGGGCAGCGAAAACGGAGACGGTAAAATTGATTTGAGTCTGGTGTGGCCGATCGGCCAGGTCTCTTCACTAAACTATTACCAAACACACAAAAAATTTTTACCAAATATTCCAAAAGCAAAAGAATTAACCTATTGCTTCTTCTTTACTCTCTACTTTAACTCTATCGCATTCCATCTTTTCAAATCCTCCTTCTATCAAAGCTTTTCGCCAAGCATAAATACGCTCGAACAACTCTGCTTCACTCTTTCTTTTCTCCCAATACTCATACGCCTCTTTTAGTTTCATAATCTTTCTCCTTTAATATCCTTAACTCATTATCAATATAGTCCGCAAATGATTTAAAAATAGAATTATCAAATTTCAATTCATTATCCAAAAGAGAAGGAACTGTAGTAAGCGTAGGTTCTGCGGCCGACGTTCCTTTAATTTCTTCTTTAACAAACTTCTCCGTTTCCTGCGCCCAGTATGCATTTCTTTTAAGTCGATTAAATGTATCTTCATCAAATCGACTAAATTCCTTTCTATTGCGCGCAAGTTGGCCGATTAAACATCCTTTATAATATACTTCATATGAACTGCGCTCAACAACGATATCATCATAATCTTCATAATCTTCCGGATAATCAACAAGATATACTTTCTTGCCGTGATTATCGCCCAATAATTCAGGTCTCATATTATAATCCAACTTTCTTTTTTATTTTA
>JAZSDJ010000261.1:0-3097 GCA_045531105.1 Eubacteriales bacterium
TATACACAGGTTGAACTTGTTAACTTTACAAGCTGGGATGCATCCAAGACAGCTGTTTTGGCACTTATCGGTCTTTTCATTATCGCAATTCTTGACAAGATGAACGTTAAGGGCTCCGTTATTATCGGTATTCTTGGTGCTACTGTGGTTGGTATTCCTTTTGGAGTTACAGACCTTTCAGTTCTCAAAGGTGAAGGCGCTATTTCTTGGAAATTCTGGGAAAACTTCGCAAACTACTTCACAGGTGAAGAAAGCGTATTCGGCTCATTCGTTAATGTATTCACAGGTGAAGGCTTGAAACCAGATGGTGTTTCAATCTTCTCAGTTATTATGATTGTTATCACAATGTGTATGATTGATATGTTTGACACAATGGGTACAATCGTTGGTTGTTGTGGTGGTAACAGAGTTCTCTCTGACGAAAACGATAAACCTCACAACTATGGTCAAATTATGATTTCCGACGCAGTTGCTACATGTGCAGGCGCTTTGGTTGGTACTTCAACAGTTACAACATTCGTTGAATCTGGTGCAGGTGTATCCGCTGGTGGTAGAACAGGTCTTACCGCTCTTACAACCGCTTGCTTGTTCTTCCTCGCTATGTTCATAATGCCTGTATTTGCAGTTATTCCAGGTGCTGCAACAGCATCAGCGCTTATCTATGTAGGCGTTCTTATGATGAAGAATAATGTTAAGTCAATCGATTTCTCACATGCAATCAATGCTACATCCGCATTCCTTACTATTGTAGTTATGGTTCTTTCATACTCAATTACAAAGGGTATCGGTGTTGGTCTTGTTTCTTACACAGTTATGTCTAGCATTCTTTACCTTATCGAACTTATCAAGTCCGCTATTAAGAAAGAAGACAAGCCAAAATGGAACATTTCAATTATCTCTATTGTAGTATCTGTTCTGTTCCTTATTTACTTCTTCGTTCCAGCAACATTGTTCTAATTTAAAAACCGAACAGGCACAGTTTTCTGTGCCTGTTTTTATTTTGCGTTTAAATTCTTGTTTCTTGGATTTGCCAATGAATCAACCATTTTTTGAACTTCACGAGCGCTATTTGCCTCGATTGCTTGGAGCATCATTTTATCTTGCTCAGCATTTGACATTTTCAAAAAGACTTTGAGCGCCTCGGGATTGCTCGAAAAACTCATGGCAAGTCCGATTGGCATATTGTGTGAATTTTCACCATACATAAAAATCGCCTCTTTTCAAATTGTTTCAATTTTAGTGTTTTTCGCTTCACGATTTTTATTAGTGGAATTACTTGACAAGTTTGGTTTTTTCAAGTATAATTATGAGGAACTGAAACGGACGGTTGCGCGATATGTTGCCGAAAGGTATTATCGTGAGGAAAGTCCGTGCTTCGCAGGGCAGGATAACTGATAACGTCAGCCAGAGGTGACTCTCGGGAAAGTGCAACAGAAAATTACCGCCAGACAAAATCCCTTTGGGGTTCGCCCAGGGGTTCCCCGAAACGAAGTTATGAGTTTTGGGGGTTCGCTGGTAAGGATGAAAACGCGGGGT
This sequence comes from Eubacteriales bacterium, assembly GCA_045531105.1. Taxonomy (GTDB): domain Bacteria; phylum Bacillota; class Clostridia; order Oscillospirales; family CAG-272; genus RGIG2000. The sequence goes on from JAZSDJ010000261.1 coordinate 1,537, forward strand.
AAGAGCCCACGACACTCTATGGTAACATAGGGTGGGTGTAAACCCTATCCGAAGCAACACCGCACGCGAGGATTTTTATTTGCCCGATAAGTCTTTTTGCGTCCTTGCAGGTGGCACACATTTGTGGAGCATCTCGGTGACGAGGTGCAAAGATAGATGACCGTCGATTACAGAACACGGCTTATAGTTTCAGTTCATTTTTGAAAATTAGCGCCACAGGGCGCTTTTTTTCATATTATCAAAAGTTTTTTCATAAAATTTTGTGAGGTGATTTTATGAAGAAAATTTGTTTGCTTTTTGTTTTTGTGTTTATGCTTTTTTCGTGTGGAGAAAAATTTGATTTGTTAGAATATCAAGAAGGAAATGTCGTTGCAAAATGTCTTGTAAATGATGAATATATAATAAAGGTAGAAAAAACTGAAAATTTACGCACTTTATCTATAATTGAGCCAATCGAACTTGAAACGATATCTTTTGAGTTTGCAGACGGAGAGTGCGTTGCGATTTGCGAAGGGACAAAAATCCCTCTTAACAATTCAAAACTTGGCGGAATTGTCGCTCTTTGTTCGATTTTCGATTTAAATGAGGGAGCAATTTCTTCGTCATTAGTTGAAGAAAATGGTACAACAGTTAGTTTTTCAATGCAAGGCATTTCTTATGCAGTAAGTTACGGACAAAATAATTTACCAACACAAATCGACATAAGTGGCGACGGATTTGTTTTAAATGTAAAAATTTTAGAAATCATAAAATAAAAAAGGTTTCGCTTCAATGCGCGAAACCTTTTTGTTTATTAGTCCTTAATTTTTGAAACTGTCTTAACAGTCTTACCACCTGTAAGAATAATCATTTTGAGCGCTTGCTCTGAAAATTCTGCTGCTTTAACAGTAAGTGGCTTATCAAGTACACCGGCTGCAAGAACCTTTACAGATTTTGCTTTTTTGTGAATAAGTCCTTTTTCTTTGAGCGAAGCAAGGTCAACTACTTCGTTAGCCTCGTATGATTCTGAAAGAACACCAACATTTATGATATCTTTCTTAACATCTTCTTCTGTTATGTATTCAATATCTTCCTCAACGAGAGAATCAACAACTTCATCAGTTACAAGGTCATCAACTTCGTCTGCGCTTACGCTTTCAACAATTTTGATGTCCTCAACAGTAGTTGCGAGAACTGGTTCTTCTACAACTTCCTCAGCAATCGCTTCTTCGAACACTTCTTCAACAGGAGCAACTTCTTCAACTGCTTCTTCTGCTACTTCTTCAACCACTGGCTCTTCAACTGGAACTTCTTCCTCAACCACTGGCTCTTCTGCAACAACTTCAACAGTTTCTTCCACAATTTCCTCGGCAACTTCTTCAACAGGAGCGATATCTTCAACTACTTCTGCCTTTTTAGCAGGAATAATTTCGCTACCATCAAGAACTTTGATAAGTTCTTTTTGAATAAGTGCGTCTGTTTCTTCGTATGGATACTCGCTTACATAGTCAACAACTTTTGCTTTTGGATTTGTTTCAATTCCAAACTTAGCCATTACGATATCAACAAGTTCTTTTGCCTT
>JAZSDJ010000224.1:0-2007 GCA_045531105.1 Eubacteriales bacterium
TTCTTGTTGATCTGTTATAGTAATATAAGCCTCTTTAAGACCAGCAATGGTTGCGATTTCGTCCTCAAAGCCATCAAGCATAAATATGCTATCAACCTTTTTGTAATCTTCTTCGTTTATTTTAACTTTCTTTGCGGTGTCAATATCGGTTATTGTTGTGCTTATTGATAGTTTTGGGAATTTAGAATTTTCAGTTTCAAAATCAAAGACTACCTCGTGAGAAACTATATTGAAATCTTTATCAATTTCAAAAGTCTGCTCAATATCATAAACTTTTGGTCCAAAAATGTTTTCTTTCATACCAAGTCTGTCAAGGAACGCTACTATTGCATTTCTGTAATAACCAGAATATATGATTGTCCAACTGCCATCATCATTCAAAGCGCACTCAACATCTCTGCAATCTTCGTTATTGAATCCGCTATCGTCACTTATATGTTTTAAAAAGTCAGGAAGTGAAACCTTTGAGAAAATCTTTTGTTCCACCCAAGTCTCAGAATTATCGTATTCAACAAACATTTTTCCATCTTTATACGCTTTTACATTGGTGATTTCTGTCACATTTGAGCCAGGACCGTTCACGGAAATTACATCTTTATTGTAATAATAGAAATCGCTCGTTCCGATGTCAACTTGTATTTGTTCGGACTTATAAACACTCTCGGTTGTTGATAAGACCAAGTTCATTTCTGTGATTGTTTTAAATGATGTATAAGTTTCCGCTTTTTCCTCACAGTAAGTACTGATTTCCATTGCTCTTTCTTTTTCGTCCGAAATTTCGAGCAAAAGTTCATTTGTTGTTTTTTCTTTTTTACAAGATACAAGCATTGTTGCAAGCACTAAGAAAACCAACAATAAAAATAATATTTTTTTCATATTTTCTCCTTATTCAAGAATATTTGTCGTTATAAAATCTATTCCATATTCAACTAATTTTTCAGCGTCTTCTTTTGAATCAACCGTCCAACAGTTCACTTTTAGTCCCACATTGTGAAACTTTTCAATTTTTTCTTTCGTCAAAGCATAATATCTTACATCAATATCTATTTTATCGCGAATGAGATTTGCCTCTATTTCATCGTTAAAATCAAAGAAAAGATATTGTACTGGGTGATTTGGAAGAATCTTTCTAACTTTTAGCAAATTGTCGTAATTAAACGAGATAAAAGTTACATTTTCAAGGTAGTCAAAACTTTTTATAATTTCTATGATTTTAGACACATCATCAAATGTAAAGTTAGATTTAAGTTCAAGAACGCAGTGCTTTTCGTATTTTTTACAAATACTGATGTAGTTTTCAAGAATTGAAGGATGCAAATCAATTCTGTTCTTGGTTTTATCTTTGTCAAATAGAATAATGTCTTGAATTTGTTCGAGAGTTGAGTTTTCGATGAATATGTCTCGCCCTGCTACTCTGTTAAAATTATCGTCGTGATTTATAACAAAGTGTCCATCGGCTGTTTTATATATGTCTGTTTCTATTCCATAATAGGAGCGATTCCCTGCTGCGACGAAAGCGGAATTTGTATTTTCCGTTTCTATTCCAGAAAGCCCCCTGTGTGCGATAACAAGAGTATTTTTCTTTTGAAACTTTATAGTGTTCATGAAATTTCCTCGCATTTTTTCAAATACTATTACTATTTTAACATAGTAATAAATAAATGTCAATTCTTGCACTTTAAATTAATCTTATTTTAAAAAATTATTGACAAAAAGACCTCTTTGTGCTAAAATGATTGAGCATTGGGGAATTGTGTAATGGCAGCACCACAGATTCTGACTCTGTTTGTGAGGGTTCAAATCCTTCTTCCCCAGCCATAAAACGAAAAGGACACTTTTGTGTCCTTTTTTGATTTATCACGAAATAGAAGGATTTGAACCAAGCGTTAAGAAAACCATTCGGGGAATGGTTTTTAGCGATGACCGAAGGGTTTTGCAAGGCATTTGTTTCATTTTCGTTTTATGCCCTTGCAAAATTCAAGAACAAATCCTTCTTCCTATTTTTTG
>JAZSDJ010000214.1:0-2612 GCA_045531105.1 Eubacteriales bacterium
CAATACATAGCCATATCTTCCATACTGTGACTGACAATAACGACACTTGTACCGCTTTTCCTTTGAAAATCGCGAATACCGCCAAGTATTTCTCTTCTTCCTCTTGGGTCAAGTCCCGCAGCGGGTTCATCAAGTACCAAAAGTTTCGGGTCCATAGCCATAACGCCTGCGAGTGCTACACGCCTTTTTTGTCCACCAGATAAGTCAAACGGGGATTTTTCAAGCGTGTCAGCACTAAGCCCGCAAAATTGCGCGCTTTTTGCTACCCTGTGTGCGATTTCTTCGTCAGAAAGACCCATATTTTTAGGGCCATATGAGATATCTTCTTTTACTGTTTCGGCAAAAAGTTGATACTCTGGGTATTGCATTACCATCCCGACTTTATATCGAACTTTACTTATTTGTTTTGGCTTTTCCCAAATGTCTTCACCATCAACAATAACTTTACCTGTATCGGGTCTTATAAGTCCGTTAAACATTTGAACAAGTGTCGATTTTCCCGACCCTGTGTGTCCAATTATTCCTGTTATAAGATTATCTGCAATAGTGAGATTTACATTTTTTAAAGCCTGAATTTCATATGGAGACTTTTTACCATAAACAAAACTTACATCTTCAAGTTTAACTATTGACATTGTTTTTCCCTATTTGTTTATTTCCTTTTTGATAAATTCCGCGCAAGTGTCAAAATCGTACACTCCAAGTGGAATATCAAATCCATTTTCTTTGTTTAATTTGTATAAAAGTTCTACTGACTGAGGAACTTCAAGTCCTGCCTGCCAAAGTTTTTCAACTTGGCAAAAGACATCGTTTGGCTTTCCTTCAAGATATTTTTCCCCGTCTTTCATAACAAGCACCCTATCGGCTTCTTGCGCCTCGTTCATATAGTGTGTTATTAAAATCACGGTTATTCCTTCTTCGCGATTAAGGCGAAGTATGGTATTCATTACATCTTTTCTTCCCATTGGGTCAAGCATTGCCGTTGACTCGTCAAAAATAATGCACTTTGGTTTCATTGCGATAATTCCCGCTATTGCAACTCTTTGTTTTTGACCACCTGAAAGTTTGTGAGGGGCGTGTCTTGCGTACTCGCTCATATTTACTATTTTAAGCGCCTCATCAACCCTTTTTCTTATTTCGGCAGGTTCAATGCCAATGTTTTCTGGTCCAAAAGCGACATCTTCCTCTACTATTGTTGCAACGATTTGATTATCGGGGTTTTGAAATACCATTCCGACCTTTTTGCGAATATCAAGCACATCTTGCTCGCTCATATTCTCATCTGTTATATCTTTTCCTTCAACATAAATATGTCCGCTGTTGGGGAAAAGTATCATATTTATAAGTTTTGCGCTGGTTGATTTTCCCGAACCGTTGTGTCCAAGAATTGCAACAAACTCTCCTTCTTCTATTTCAAAAGAGAGGTTTTTGACAGCATACATTCCATTTTCCTGTTCGTCGTTTGGATAGGAAAAGGAAACGTTTTCAAATTTTATTATTGAACTCATTTTTTCTCCTTGATTGAAGAATTATTTTTCCGCTACCCATCTTGCGCTTGCTCCACAGGGCAAATAACTACCCGTTTGTGTTACTGGCAAAGCAAGTTCCGCTGTGCTTGAATAGCCACCATGTTTTTTTACAATTTCAATATCAAGAACATAGCCCATAGTGAGCGCGCTAAGTCCTGTTGTATATGAATTTATGAGAAAAAACAGTGGGTCATCTGACAAAACCTTTTCACAAAGTGAAACGAAGTCGCAAACTGCATCTTCAAGTTTCCAAACTTCTCCACCTGGTCCTCTTCCATAAGAAGGTGGATCCATAATGATAGCGTCGTATTTATTTCCTCGTCTGATTTCTCTTTCAACAAATTTACGGCAGTCATCAACTATATATCTTACAGGTGCGTCTGCAAGTCCGCTAAGTGCCAAATTCTCCTTTGCACAAGCGACCATTCCTTTTGATGCATCAACGTGAACAACTGACGCGCCTGCCTTTGCTGAGGCTGCGGTTGCGCCACCTGTATATGCAAACAAATTAAGGACTTTAACCTCTTTACCTTGCTTTTTTCTGTTCTTTATAAGTTCGCTAAACCAATCCCAGTTTGCGGCTTGCTCAGGAAAAAGACCCGTGTGTTTAAAGCCCATTGGTTTAAGAGCGAATGTCAAGTCTTTATAGTTAATTGTCCATTTTTCGGGAACATCGTTTTTAATCCAAGCGCCACCGCCTGAGTTTGAACGACGATAAATTCCATGTGCGTTTTTCCAAAGTTTATGCTCACGCTTACCTTTCCAAATAACTTGTGGGTCGGGACGAATGAGAATATATTCACCCCATCTTTCAAGTCTTTCGCCATCAGATGTATCAAGAAGTTCATAATCCTTCCAATTTTCTGCTATATACATTTTAAGTCCTCACATTTTATAGTATTTGCTAAGTGGGCTTGCCCCAGCATGTCCTTGACAAATTGCGATTGCCAACGCGTCCGCTGTATCATCAGGCTTTGGTGGTTTTGGAAGTTTCAAAATGGAAGTTACCATTGTGATAACTTGCTTTTTCTCCGCCCTTCCATAGCCAACAACCGCTTGTTTTACTTGAAGTGGTGTATATTC
>JAZSDJ010000137.1:0-1742 GCA_045531105.1 Eubacteriales bacterium
GACAGGTAAGACCGAAATCGCAATAGATACAATCATAAACCAAAGAAATACAGGAGTTATCTGTATTTATGTTGCAATAGGACAAAAAAGCACCTCTGTTGTTCAACTTGTAAATGAACTTTCAAGACACGGAGCGATGGAATATACAATAGTAGTTTCAGCCTCTGCGTCTGAGTCCGCTCCGCTTCAATATGTTGCGCCTTATTCGGGTTGCGCTATGGCAGAGTATTTCAGAGAGCAAGGAAAAGATGTATTGATTATTTACGACGACCTTTCGAAGCACGCAGTTGCATATCGTGCGCTCTCGCTTCTTATTCGTCGTCCACCAGGTAGAGAGGCTTACCCAGGAGATGTATTCTATCTTCACTCTCGTCTTTTGGAACGCGCAGCGTGCGTCGCTCCCGAATTTGGTGGAGGTTCAATCACGGCTCTTCCTATTATTGAAACGCAGGCAGGAGATGTATCTGCATATATTCCAACCAATGTAATTTCAATAACAGACGGACAAATCTTCCTTGAAACAGAACTTTTCCACGCAGGAATTATGCCCGCTATCAACCCTGGTATTTCAGTTTCCCGTGTTGGTGGCTCTGCACAGTTAAAGGCAATGAAGAAGGTTGCAGGAGAACTCAAACTTCTTTATTCTCAATACAGAGAACTTCAATCGTTCGCTCAATTTGGATCTGACCTTGACGCTGATACAAAGGCAAGACTTGCTCTTGGTGAGAGAATAGTTGAGGTTTTGAAACAAAAAAGAAACGCGCCTGTTCGCGTAGGCTGTCAGGTTGCTATCGTTTATGCAGTTATCAACGGCTATCTTGATAAAATTCCTGTTTCAAAGGTTAGCGAGTACGAGGGCGAACTTTTCGAAAAACTCGAAAGGGATTATATGCACTTAATCGCAAGATTTGAAGAGGGTTACTTTGAAAAAGAGGACGTTGAAGAACTTCAAAGGGCGCTCGGGGAGATGAAATAATGGGCGCAGATATAAAGAAATTGAGAAATCGCATAAAAAGCGTTGACTCAACTTTGCACCTCACAAAAGCGATGGGACTTGTGGCATCATCAAAGATAAGACGCGCAACAGATTTGATGAACAAAGCCCGTCAATATAAAAACACTTTTGAAGAAGTGATAAAATCTCTCACAATGTGCGAGGAGTGTCAAAAAAGCCCTTTTATGAAAAAACGAGAGGGCAAGAGAATAAAACTTATCGTAATCGCAGGAGACCGCGGACTTGCAGGTGGCTATAATGCGAATATTTTCAGAACTTTAAGACAATTTGAAGATGTTGAAATAATTCCAATCGGCAAACGCGCTTGTGATAAGGTCGGCAAAGAAACAGTCAGTGCGGAGCGTTTTTCAAGCCAAATGGCGCTTGAACTTGCGAAAAACCTTTGCGAAGAATTTAAAGAAGAAAAATATGACAAACTCGGCATCGTGTATACGGAATGCATCTCGATGATGACCCAAACGCCCGCTGTAAAATGGGTGTTACCGCTGACAAAAGACGAGGACGCGAAGGAAACGGGCGCCCTGTTCGAGCCGGAAGAAAGCGCCGTACTGCAAACGGTGGTACCCGGATACGTCACGGGACAAATTATGGCGGCGGTCAGAGAGAGTTTTGCTTCCGAGGTAACCGCACGCCGTATGGCAATGGATTCAGCGGGCAAGAATGCACAGGGTATGATTGACGACCTGCAACTGGAATACAACCGCGCACGACAAGGTGCTATCACACA
>JAZSDJ010000216.1:0-2477 GCA_045531105.1 Eubacteriales bacterium
CCAACAGGCTTTACTCTCACAGTAAGAGAAGTAAAACTTTCAGCAGGAGCAGGATTTATGGTGGCTCTCACAGGCGCTATTATGACAATGCCTGGACTTCCAAAAGCACCTGCTGCACTCAATATTGATATTGACGAAAACGGAAAAATCACAGGACTTTTCTAATATGAAACAAGAATTCATTTCTCACTCAACAAGTGAAACAGAACAAATCGCAAAAAAATTTGCCAACGACCTCGGAAAAAGCGACTTCGTCGCTCTTTTCGGGGACCTTGGTGTCGGTAAAACTGCATTTGTTCGTGGACTTGCTCAAACCATTTGCCCTGGTGCAAGTGTAAAAAGCCCCACATATACAATAGTGAACGAATATAAAAAAGACGAAAAAAATCTTTTTCACTTTGATGTATATAGAATAGAAGACGACGATGACCTGTATTCTATGGGATTTTATGACTATCTCAAAAAGGGAATTTGCGTTTGCGAATGGAGCGAAAATATTCCTTGGGCAATTCCAAAGGACGCATATCGCATCACAATAGAGAGAATTGAAGAAAACGTTGAGCATAGAAGAATAACGATTGAAAAGGAATAACAATGAAAATACTTGCAATAGATTCCACAGCGAACACCTCAACAGTTGCGCTTTTGGAAAATGAATCATTAATTGCATTGTATACAGTAAATACGGAGAATACCCATAGCGAAACACTTTTGCCTATGGTTAAAAATCTGCTCACATCTGCATCGGTATCAGTTAATGAAATCGATGCATTTGCTGTATCAAACGGACCTGGTTCATTTACAGGCGTGCGTATAGGCGTCGCTACAATAAAGGGCTTAGCCTTTGGTATGGACAAAAAATGCGTTGCAGTTAGCACAACCGAGGCGCTTGCAAATAACCTTGAAGGCTTTGAGGGAATAATTTGCCCTATAATGAATGCTCGTCGTGGACAGGTTTATACTTGTATCTATAAAGACGGAAAACCTCTTATAGAAGAAAGTTGTATGATGCTTGATGACCTTATTCCTATGCTTGAAAAATATAATGAAAAAATTTATTTTGTTGGCGATGGTTACGAACTTGTTGCCGATAAAGAAATCAAAAACAAATGCCAAACTCCTGAAATGCTCCGCTATTCAAACGCATTTTCGGTTGGTAAAGTGGCATATCAAAAAATCCAAAACGGCGAATTTACAAACGATATTGACCTTCGCGTAAACTACCTTAGAAAACCACAGGCAGAGCGCGAAAGAGAAGAAAAACTCAAAAAGGAAGGCAAACTATGAAACCTATTGCAATCGCTTGCGACCATGCAGCATTAAATCTTAAAGCGGAAATTATGAAACACTTTGAGCAAACAGGTGTTGAATATGTAGACTATGGTACATATGAAAATAAAAGTTGTAATTATCCTGATTATGCAGAAAAAGTATGCGACGCAATCAACGAAGGAAAGAGCGACCTTGGAATACTCGTATGTGGAACAGGCATAGGAATGAGTATGGCTGCAAACAAATGCAAGGGTATTCGTGCCGCTTGTTGCACAGACACATTCAGCGCTCGTTTTACAAGGCTTCATAACGATGCAAATGTTCTTTGTATGGGTGAAAGAGTAATCGGTGCAGGACTTGCTTGTGATATTGCCGATATCTTTTTGAATACTGCTTTTGAGGGTGGAAGACACCAAACAAGAGTAGATATGGTAATGGCTCTTGAAGAAAAACGCAAATGATGTAAATATTTTTAAGGAGATATACATATGAAAAAAGTTTACTTTATTACAGGCTCACAGGACTTGTACGGAGAAGAAGTTCTTTTGCAAGTAGCAGAAGACAGCAAAGTTATCGCAAGTTATCTTAATGATAAAATTGATGGCGTTGAAATCGTTTATAAATCAACCGTAAGAGACGAAGCAAGTTGTGTTGAAGCATGCGCCGCTGCAACAAACGATGAGGACTGTATCGCTGTAATCACTTGGATGCACACATTTAGCCCTGCAAAAATGTGGATTAAGGGACTTCAATTCCTAAAAAAACCACTTCTTCATTTCCATACCCAAGCAAACGAAAAACTCCCGTACGACGAAATCGATATGGATTTTATGAACCTTAACCAAACAGCGCACGGTGGTAGAGAATACGGATTTATGGTAACTCGTCTTGGCGTAAAACGTGAAGTAATCGTTGGTTACTATAAACACGAAGATGTTATTGAAAAAATTAAAAAGTTCATTGATGTTGCAAGAGCGGTTGATTTTTCAAAGAATCTCAAACTTGCTATGTTCGGTAGCAATATGAGAGAAGTTTCTGTAACAGATGGCGACAGAGTAGAAAGCCAAATCAAATATGGTTGGAATGTAAACTACTACGGAATTGGTGACCTTGTTGCACTTGTAAACGCAGTAACAGAAAAAGAATTAGAGGACAAAATGGCAGAATACGCAAACCTCTATGAAATTAACACAACAGACCTTGAT
>JAZSDJ010000208.1:0-2125 GCA_045531105.1 Eubacteriales bacterium
AGCAACAGAGGACTATATTTGTAAAGAATATGATTGCATTGAAAAATTGCTCCCCGAAAAAATAACATTTGTAACAACACAAGAACTTGAAGATAAATACCCAACTCTTGACACAAAAGCAAGAGAAAAAGCAATCGCCAAAGAATATGGTGCTGTTTTCATTATGCAAATAGGTGGCGCACTCAAATCTGGTAAAGTTCACGACGGACGCGCACCTGATTATGATGATTGGACACTCAATGGTGACATTTTGGTGTATTATCCAATCCTTGATATCGCTCTTGAACTTTCTTCAATGGGTATAAGAGTTGACGAAGAAGCACTTGAAAGACAGTTGAAAATAAGAGGATGTGAGGAAAGAAAAAAACTCGCTTTCCATAAAGCCCTCTTGGAAAAGCAACTGCCTTACACCATTGGTGGTGGCATAGGACAATCAAGAATGTGTATGTATTTCTTGCGTAAAGCGCATATTGGAGAAGTTCATTCGTCATACTGGGACGACTCAACGGTAAAACTCTTTAAAGAAAAAGAAATAGAATTGCTTTAAAATGTGGATTTTTTTAATTGCATTGTATGGAATAATTAAGGGATTTCGAGAAGCACTCAAAAAGAAGGCGACGGAGGAAAGAAGTGTAGCGGAAGTGCTGTTCTTCTATACTTTCTTTGCCTTTCTTTTAGTAATACCCTTTTCAAGAGATATTTTTTCGTTGTCTTGGAGAGCGCACCTTGTCATTTTCGTAAAAGCATTTTTCATTTTTTTGGCATGGATTTGCGCCCTTAATTCAATAAAAAGACTTCCTCTCAGTATCTACTGCGTAGCGGATATGGGAAGAATGCTTTTCTCAATCTTGTTCGGAATGGTTTTCTTAGGAGAAGCACTTGGTTGGACTGATGGAATAGGAATAACTTTGGTTCTTGTTGGCATAACTCTTGTGAATTTAAAATCTGGAAAGGGTAGTGACCTTGAAGAACCTCCGAAGAAAACAATACTGCTTCTTGTTCTTGCTTCTTGCGTATTAAATGCACTTTCTGGAACAATAGATAAGTGGAGTTTATCTACACAGGGTGAAGAAAAATGGTTTTTAGGTATGGAAACTATCGAAACCGCATCAATGCAGTTTTGGTATATGCTTTACCTCACGAGCCTGTACGGAATTTACTTCTTTGTAACTTCGTTTGTGAAAAAAGAAAAAATACACATAAAAAGAAACTTTCTTTCCCCCGTTATTTGGACACTTAGCCTCTTATTTGTCTTTGCTGACAGAATGTTGTTTATAGCGAATAGCGACCCGAGTAGCCGTGTTATAGTGATGACACTTGTAAAACAATGCTCGGTTATCGTGACCATAGCTCTTGGTAAAATTATTTACAAAGAAAAACATATACTTTACCGCACCTTGTGTGCGATTTTGATAGTATGTGGAATAGTAATCTCAGCAATATAGTAAAAAGCCTAAACCAATTTGGCTTAGGCTTTTTTAAAATCCAAAAAAGAAAAACCCAAGCAAAAAGTGCTTGGGTTTTCTTGGTGCGGGTGACAGGAGTTGAACCTGCACGGATTCCCACCAGATCCTAAGTCTGGCGCGTCTGCCAATTCCGCCACACCCGCGTGTGACAGATATTATCATACATCATTTTTAAACTTTTGTCAATACTAAAATGCGATTTTGCCCGTTATTCGCGTCACATAAAAATAACTTAAAGACTTGACAAACTAAAATATTGTTGTATAATAAAATTACATAAATTTGTAACCTTTGGAAGAGAGGTATTGTATGAACATAATCATAGTAGGTTGTGGAAGAGTTGGCGAAACTCTTGCTGAAAAACTTAATGATGATGGAAACATTGTCACAATAATTGATATGTCTGCGAAAAAGGTAAAAAATATCGCAAATAAATTTGATATTATGGGAATTGTTGGAAACGGAGCGACTCACGCAGTTCAGCAAGAAGCAGGAATTGATAATGCTGATTTGCTCATTGCAGTTACTAATTCTGACGAACTCAATTTGCTTTGCTGTATGGTTGCTAAAAAAGAGGGGCGTTGCGAAACTATTGCGCGTGTTAAAAACCCCGAATATAGCGTTGAAGTCGGATCGTAGCCATGTCGTTCTGTGAGCCA
>JAZSDJ010000066.1:0-8664 GCA_045531105.1 Eubacteriales bacterium
TCTTAGGCATTAAATTTTCTCGAAATATTGTAATAATTTTAACATAAAAGATTTGCGTTGTAAATAGTTTTCACATACTTTTCACATTTCAGTATTGGTGCTTTTTTCTACAATTTTCAAAAGGTCATTTGTCGATTTTACCATTCCGAGATAGATTATGTTTTTGAGAACACCTTCAACATCGCGATGATGCGAAAAATCAAGAGAGCAAAGGGCGTTTGAAAGTTCATCAAGTTCAAGCATAAGTCCTGTTTTCAAAAGATTTTTTTCAAAATCGCCAAGTTCTTTGCCAAAAGAATTAACAATGGGGTTAAAAGAGTTCGTTTTTATATCGTCGCTAAAATCGTCTATGGCATCGATTATGTAAATCCATTTGCCAAGATGATAACCGATTTTCGCACACATCTGCGCTTCATTTCCTTCAAGGGCATATGATGCAACAGCGCTCAAAAGTCTTCCAAAAATGTCCGCTACTGTGTCAATAGAGTCTGTATTTTCCTTTTCAAGTTTTGTTAAAGTTTCAATACACTCTTTGAGTTGCGTTTCAAGTGGGAGAAGATTTTTGTCGGTTTTTTTGAAAAATATCGACACAAGGGCGACTATTCTTGCCAAAAACTTTTTAAATCCGTGTGTATCATTTACATTGTCTTGAAGTTTCAGTTTTGTAAGCATTACGCTCGTTCTTGCGCAATAAATCAAGGAGTCGTCAATTTCGAGCATGGGTCGTCTTTTTAGCGGATGAGCGACACATCTTCGCATTTTTATCTCGCCAGAGCGTTTTTCAGCAACCTTTCTCAAAAGAACAAGAAATACAAAATCGTAATTCAATGTCATTTTAGAGAAACAGCCCGTCTTTTTCCCCATTGTGCGACAAAGTCCACAATATGCCGATTTATAAAGTTCATATTCCTTAACTTTGAGTTCGGGAACTAAGGGTTTTACATAACCAAACATAGCCATATCTCCTTTCTTAACATTAAACACGATTTATAAAGTGTTATTCATTAATTATATTATATAGTAACACTTTCAAGTTATTTTTGCAAGATATTTATCAAAAAATGGTGTCGCTTGTGTTTTGCGACACCTATTTTTAGTATTCAAAGCCGAACGCAGAGGAAGCGATTTCAAGAAGTTTGAATTTCACCTCATATTTACCACTTGTTCCAGTAATCATATAATACTGTTCTTTTGTAAGACCTGTGTTTATATAAGTTTCTTTATCGTACTCTATCGCTTGGGCTGTACACATGGGTGGAAAAAGAACGCACCACCAATTCTTCCCCTCTCCCTCACCGATTATAACTCTTACTGATGTGTATTCTCCCGCAGGAAGTGAAAAATCTTCATATGTCCTTTGGGGGTATGTTTCCTCGCCTATTTCGATTGATACTGTGTCGATAATTCCTTCTTTTTCAAGAGTTTGTTCTGCTAAATCTTCAAGTTTTTCTTTATTTAGCGAAATTTTTGTCAGTGCATCTTTTTTGGTTGTGCTATTGTATGCACTTATCTCTTCCAAAAGTGCATCTCTTACTTTGAGTTTTGCACTTTGGTCACTCTCGCTATCAGAATTGGCGATAACATGAAGTCTTATTGTAGAATTGTAAATTTCGCACTCTTCGGCGCTTGGAATAAAACTCCATATGAACAAAAAAACTATAAAGGAAATAAGTATTGTGAGTGTGACTTTTTTGAATAAAAATTTTGTTATTAGTTTTAAAATTATCATAAGAAAAACCTCCGTAATGTTGGGATTGTTCCCCTTTTACGAAGGTCTTATTCACTTATTTTTTAATTATTGAAAATCGCTTGCGTCAAATTCATTATCGCCAAATCCAACTTCTTCATCTGTTGGTCTATTACCTACATCTGGGTTTTGTGATGATGATTCGTCACCCGAACTTGATTCTTCTTCATCATCTCCGCAAGATACGAGCATAACGAAGCAAAGAAGCAAAGCAAGCATAAGCGCAATTATTTTTTTCATATGTATTCTCCTCAATGATAGTTTGTTTATACATATTTATTTTACAACATTTTATCTATTTTGTCAATAGAATGTTTTAATTTCCTTGCCTATTTGGTTTTTTTGTGGTAAAATATATGTCAAGGAGGTGGCTTTTGTGAAAGAACTCTGTTTAAAACTTGTTGAACTTTTGAAAACTAATAATCTTAAAATTTCTTGTGCTGAGTCTTGCACAGGTGGTCTTGTTTCGAAATCTATAACTGATATTTCTGGCGTTTCAAGTGTGTTTTATGGTGGTGTCGTTTCCTACGACAATTCCGTTAAAATTCGCGCTCTCGGGGTAAAAGAAGAAACACTTTTATCTTTTGGCGCTGTCTCTTTTCAGACCGCCGAGGAAATGGCAAAAGGAGTTTGCGCGCTTTGTGGTACAGATGTCGGAATTAGCACAACAGGAATTGCAGGGCCTGATGGTGGAACTCCTGAAAAGCCCATTGGAACTGTCTATATAGGCGTATGTGTCAAAGGCAATATTTACTCTAAACGCCTTGATATTGGTTCTTCTCTATCGCGTGAACAAATAAGAGAGTGCGCTGTGGCGCTTTTGTTTGAATTCGCTATTGATAAAATTACTCAAAACTATTGATTTTATAATATTAATATGTTAAAATATTCCTGCGTTTAACAAACTTTTATTTTATTGAGGAAGTAAAAATGGGAAACAAAAAGTTTAGAAAAATTGGTATTCTTTCATCTGGTGGTGACGCTCCTGGAATGAGTGCCGTTATAAAAAGTGTTACTTGCTCCGCTATTGCTCGCGGTGTTGAAGTTGTGGGCATTGTTGGTGGTTATGCAGGTCTTATTCACGACAACGTTCGTCCTCTTGATATTATGGATGTTAGTGGAATCATCTCACAAGGTGGTACTTTCTTGAAGAGTGCGCGCTGTGACGAATTCAAATATGAAGAAGGTATGCAACAAGCGATTGCTACTTGTAAAAAGCACAACATTGATGGCATTGTCGCTATCGGTGGCGATGGTACTTTCAGAGGTGCTACTGACCTTAGCATAAGAGGTATTCCTTGCATTGGTATTCCTGGCACTATTGATAATGATATTACCGCTACTGATTATACTATCGGTTATGATACCGCTATGAATACTATCGTTCGTATTGGTGACCAACTCCGTGATACTTCTGAATCGCACGCTCGTTGCTGTGTTATGGAAGTTATGGGTAGAGATGCAGGTTATATCGCTATCGAAACTGGTCTTGCGCTTAACGCAATCGGTGTCGCTCTTATAGAAACTAAATTTGACAAAGAGGCGTTGTTTGAAAAAATCAAACTTATGAAACAAAAAGGTCAACGCAGTTTTATGGTTGTTGTTGCCGAAGGGCTTGGTAGTGAGTTCGGCGAAACTCTCACAAAGGAAATTGAGGCTAACACAGGCGTTGAATCAAGATTTGTTCGCCCTGCTCATATCGTTCGTGGAGGTACTCCTACACTTCGCGACCGTTCTCTTGCATGCGTAATGGGCGACAAGGCTGTCGACCTTCTTTTGAATGGTGTTAGCGATGTCGTTATCTGTTCAAGAAAAGACAAAATTATCGCTACTGACATCAAATGGGCGCTTATTGTTGATAGAATGTTCAAAAACAAACTCAAAGATGGCGACCTTGATGCGTTTACTCCTGAACAAATCGCTGATATGAAGGCGCTTTGTGAAGAGCGTCGCGCTTACTTTGAAAATATGTATGATATTATGAAAACCATCGGCTGTTAGTCGGTGCGTACCGACAGCCAAATACTCGGGCTTTTTAGTTCGATTGGCTAAAACGGAACGACAATATTGTGTATGACAAAGAGATTTGCTCGTTTGGGCAAGTCTCTTTTTTAGTCAATTTAATATTATTATATGTTAATATGTTCATATAATAAGTATTTTCAAAGCAGAAATTGAGATAAAAAAGGCACTCGTTGAGTGCCTTTTTTGTTATTAGTCGATTTTTTGACATATTATTTTATAAATTTCTTTTTAAGAACGAACCACCAGAGGCAGAATCCTCCTCCACCAGCAACCACTACTGAACCTGATACGATTCCTACAACTGCGCCCGTTCCCATTCCACCAAGTTTTGGAATTTCTCTAACTTCTGGGAATTGACATTTGTTACAGAAACGTTTTTCTTCTCCCGCTTCTTTCTTTGTTGCGTCTTTAATTGTCAACCAAATGCCGAAATCGTGTGAGGTTTCTCTTGTTTTTACATTACAAGTGTTGCAAGTTGAGTCGCAATCGTTATCGTATGTATGGGCAGGTACTTCTCTTATATTGTTACATACATTACATGTTGTGTCGCATGCGTTATCGTATACATGGTCAGGAACTTCTCTTGTTGTGCCACAAATATTACAAGACGCGTCGCACGCGTTTTCGTAGTCATGGTCAGGGTCAAAGGTTGGGTCCGTGTCCTTTGTTCTTGTTATTCCACAAATATTACATGTTGCATCGCACGCGTTTTCATAATCGTGGTCAGGGTCAAACTTCGAGTCTGTTTCTTTTGTTCTTGTTACTCCACAAACATTACATGTTGCATCGCACGCATTATCATAAGTATGAGATGTGTTTCTTGTGAGTCCACAAACGTCGCATTTATTATCACAATCATTTTCGTATGTATGTGGTGTAGGATTTGATGCTTGACAAAGCACGCAAATTGGCGAACAAACATATTTGAACGAGTGAGGAACATCTCTTACCTCGGAACAAACATCGCATGTTGAGTCGCAGGTGTCTTTTGTTCCTAAAATCTCATTTCCCGCACTATTTTTTACATTACTATAAACATGAGATTGTGTCGCTTCTGGTCTTGTGAGTTCTCCACATACACCACAACGTTGTTGACAATCGTATGTATATTTATGAGTAATTGTTCTTTCTGCGTTACAATCGTTACAGGTTGTATCACAGGAGTTTGTATATACATGCCAGTATTCATCTGGGTATCCACCACTTCTCAAACCATATCTTGTTGCATTGCAAGTGTTACACTTGTTGTCGCACGAATTTGTGTAAGTGTGTTCGCATTGTGCTACTCTATTCCAGTTGCAATCAACACATACATTTGGAGATTGTGCTGTAAAGGTATGGGGTTGTTCTTCAATCCAAGTGCCTCCACAGTGGGCGCATGTTCCACCACAATATGGATTACCTTGCTCATCAACGAACTCATGAGTAAAAGCAAGTTTGAATCCAGTGCTGCATTTTCCACAAGTTCTTCCACAAGTTCCTTCCGCTCTATAATGAGGATTGTTATCGTTTCCTCCATAATTTGTCGAACTGAAAACACCATCTAATTGACATTTATAGCATTTGCTTACACCACAAGGGTTGGTTGGATCTGGAACGTGAACCGCTTTTACAGTGTTTGGCTTTTTACACGAATAGCAGGTAGTATCGCAAGGATCCTCTGGATTTGCTACGTGTTTTGCATATGTATAAGGCTTGTATGTACTTGTTGACCAAATTTTTTCAATATCATATGCATTTGGAACTACATCTTGACCACAAACTACACAAGTATTGCTACAAGGGTTTGAGCCATCAGCGATATGTCCTTGACCTTCAAATTGAACAGTATTACACTTTGCACAAAGGCCTGAACAAGGTTTGGTTGCATCTTTTAAGTGTTCAACCTTCACCGCAAGTCCACAACCATTTGCGCAAGAGCCCGAGCAATTATCTCTGTGTCCTGTTGGGGTTGCGATTGCGTCAGCGGTTTCGCCACAAGTGCTACATTTAACGGCATTTGTACCTTCTGCGCTACAAGTGGGGGCTTCTATAACATCTTTAACTTGCCATTTGTGAGTGTCCTTTGTCCACGCTTCTACTTCCCAAATACCTTGTGCAAGTTGGTAGTCTTGTATGAAAATATAGATTTGACAAACCTCGCCAAAATCAGCGGTGTCAATTTCAATCTTCTCTTTTTCTGCGGTGTATGTTTTCATTATGATTTCGCTTCCGTCACCTGCATAGAAATACACCTTCATTTGATAGCCATTTTCCTTAGCCATCGCTCCGCCAGCCACTTCCCATTTGTGCGAGGTGTCAGTTCTACCCTCGCCACCATATGGGTAAATTACCACCTTTGAAAGGTTATATGGGCCGTCAAAGGTAACTCTGATACCAAGTTCGTGTGCATTGTGAGTTGTTGCAGGGCAAAGTGTGTTAACATTCCCATCATTTACCAAGTGGAAATGGTCCCAAACGCCCCAAAACATATAGCCGTCACTCATTTCACCTATCCAGTCCTCTGCGACTTCGATTGGGTAACTTGGACCTCTATCACCAGTTATTGTTGCATCTAATGCAACATTTACTTCTTGTGTTCCTTCGCAAGTTGATGCGCTAACTGAAATTGCTATAAACGAAAATGAAAGCATCATTACGAGCAAAAGCATACAAATTTTGATTGCTTTTTTCATAAATTCTCCTTTTGGGTAAGCACCCACGGGCATATAATATGTATAATATAAGTATATCACAATTTTTGCGCGAGTGTCAATTCGCACAATAGACAAAAAACATCTCTTATTTTGTACATTTTATACAAAAGAAACGGTTTTCCCAAACCGTTTCTTTTTGAGATATTATTTTATAAATTTCTTTTTAAGAACGAACCACCAGAGGCAGAATCCTCCACCACCGACAACCGCCACTGAACCTGCTACAATTCCTACAACTGCGCCCGCTCCCATTCCACCAAGGGCTGGAAGTTGCTCGCTTTGTTGATCATTACAAATAATACAGTTGCGGATTTGTGTTCCTTCTGTTTTTCTTTCAGGAGGTACAGTTTCAATCCAAGGTCCGTATTGGTGAGTTGTTTCTCTTATTTTCAGATTACATACATTACAAGTTTGGTCACAATCGTTATCAAACGAGTGGTCAGGAACTGTTCTTGTCTTTTGACAAACATTACAAATTGTATCGCAACCATTATCGTATGAGTGATCAGGCAAGAAAGTTGCATCTGTGTCTTTTGTTCTTAAAAGTCCACAAATGTTACAGGACGCATCGCACGCATTATCATATACATGTGCAGGAACTTCTCTTGTCGCACCACAAATGTTACAAGTTGTATCGCACGCGTTTTCATAATCGTGGTCAGGGTCAAATGTTGAATCATCAGCCACTGTCCTTGTATGCCCACAACCTTCCGTGTCACAGACTGCGTCACAAGCATTTGTGTAAACGTGTTTTGTGTTTCGTTTCATCTTACAACCTTCTGCGTTACAGTCAGGGTCACAAGCGTTGTCGTACACGTGAAGATTTGGTGCTTTTGTATTTGTTTCACCACATTCCGGACAAATAAGTTGACAAGGGAATTCCAATGCATGAGGCGCTACCCTGGTTTCTTCACAAACATTACAAACAGTGTCGCAAGACGCCTTTGTTTCATCTATATATTTATCGTTTTCATCATCATAAATAGGTCCGTATGTGTGCAAACTATCGTCTATTGTTCTTACATGTTCGCAAACAGTACAAATGGTAGAGCAAACTTTCGCGTACACATGAGGTGGCTCTACAATTTCTTCACAGTGATTACACATATTATCGTAACAAGTATCGTCAAGCAAGTGCCACACATCAGGAATTACTCCTGGGGCATCACGAGAAAATTTAGGCTCTTCGCATATATTACAAACCCTATCACAGTCGTTGTCAAACTGGTGAATACATCTTGTTATCGAACAACCCTCACAAATTTCGGTTGTGTCATTTTGCTTTGTCCATTCGTGTGGGAGTTCCCATTCTTGTCTTTCCCCGTCACAGCCCGCTGTGTCACATTTAAGGTCTGTACAGTTATCAGAATATTTATGCTTTTTTGCAACTGTATTTGCTTGTTTGCAAACAACACAGGTTGAATCGCAAGGATTATTTGGGTTAGCGGTGTGTCCTAACGCAGGCACTATACAAGTCTTGGTCGCTTCACAATTCTTACATTTTGCCTCTCTTCTACCTACTATGGTACAAGTTGGGTCAGTTGTTACCTTAACAGTTTCCCATTCGTGTCCAACTGTTGCATACATTTCAATTTCATAAATTGCTTGGTTGTTTCTATCATAGGTACCACAGTCCTTGTGTTGAAGTTCCAACTTATAGCCTGATTTGGGGGTTGGGAAGATAATTTCTGTTGTACCATCTTGCTCGGTTTCGAATTCTGACTCATATACAACCATATTAGATGCGTTGTAAAGTCTGACAATAAACTCCCAACGTATGTATTTTCCAGAAATGGAGTCTGTTATTGATTTACTCGTTTCATAACGAGCAACCACACCACCTGTTGTGATTACAATTCTTGAAAATTCATAAGTTTGGTCAAAGGTCAAATATCTTATGAATTGATCGGCGCGAAGATTTGGAGCGGACGGAACAAATGTCGTTACGTGTCCATCATTTGTCGCTTTAATATTTTCTTGCACAATCCAGTGCGATGAAGTTGCGGTTGGCACAGCCAAAGGTGCTACATTCATAGTTGTTGTTTCACATGTATTATTTGCTGTATCGTCGGCGAAAATTGTCATTGCCAAGAGTGAAAAGGCGAGCGCCAACGCAAGCAAAAGTGTACATATTTTTGTTGCTTTTTTCATATTT
Source organism: Eubacteriales bacterium (assembly GCA_045531105.1). Lineage (GTDB taxonomy): Bacteria > Bacillota > Clostridia > Oscillospirales > CAG-272 > RGIG2000. Next base: position 8,624 of record JAZSDJ010000066.1, read on the forward strand.
TCCTCCTTAAAACATCAATTTCTGCAACCTATGGTTGCGTA
>JAZSDJ010000045.1:0-20877 GCA_045531105.1 Eubacteriales bacterium
AGGTCGCAAAGAGAGCCGATAAGGTCGGTAAGTCTTCTTGGAGTTGTACCCTCTGATGCCATTTTACCAACAAGGTTGGAGTCTTTTTTAACGATTTCTTTCTTGATAGCCTCTTTGAGTTCTTCGCCAGAGAGGTTAGCGAAATCGTTGTCTGCAAGGTATTTGAGTTTGAGTTCGTTAGGAGTTCCGTCAAGACCTTGTGTGTAACCAGGGGAAACGATAGGGTCAGCAAGTTCCCAAATCTTTCCAACAGGGTCTTTGAACGCACCGTCACCATAAACCATTACCTCAATGAGTTTGCCTGTTTCTTTGAGAATTCTTGCTTGAATTTCTTCAACAAGCGCTTGGCAATCTCTTGGGAAAAGTTTAACCATGTCTTCTGTCGCTTTGTTAGAACCGAGAAGACCATAATCAGCATTATAGCCACTTCCATTTACGGGCGCACTCATAATTTGGTCAAGACCAAAAAGTTTTTCAGCGCCAGCCTTTTGAAGAATACGTTTTGTACGGAAACGAGAATGAATGTCACAGTTAAGAACATTCTTTGTATAGTTAAGAATTGCACGTGGGTCGTTAGCGAAAATAATTTCAACCTCTGCGCCACAATCCTTAATGAGATTTTCGTAATATTCAACATAGTCAATGCCAGTGAAAGGGTGTTTTTCGTAACCGAAAAGTTCACGATACTTTTCAAGGCTCAAAACATCTTTGTAAGGGTCAACACCTTTTTCGTCAAGCATATCAAGGCTAATGAGGTGGTTTCCTACCTCGTCGGAAGGGTAAGAGAGCATAAGAACAATTTTCTTTGCACCCTTTGCAATACCACGAAGACAAATAGCGAAACGGTTTCGGCTAAGAATTGGGAAAATAACACCGACAGTTTCACCGCCGAATTTTGCGCGAACATCACTTGCAATATCGTCAACAGTTGCATAGTTACCTTGCGCTCTTGCAACGATTGCTTCTGTCATAGCAACGATGTCACGATTGCGAACTTTGAATCCGTCGTCCTTTGATGCTTCAAGAACTGAATTTGTTACAATATCAACAAGATTGTCGCCTTGACGAATAATAGGCGCGCGAAGTCCTCTTGATACAGTACCGACCATACGACTCATAAATTTATTCCTTCTTTCTTTATGTCCAATGTTTTAGCAAAAAGCCAAATAATCAGGCATATATATTTAACATAGTTTATTAACATAAGTAGTATAGCAAAAAAAACTCTTTTTGTAAAGAAAAATCGCGAAAAATTTTTAAAAATTTAAAGATTTGTAATAACCAAGGGGACGAGAACGAAATAAAAGAAGTAATACAGATAATAAAAAGCCGATTGATTTGTGAGTTTTGCACAAAACGACAAGTTTATTTTAGTGTATTTTGACAAAAATACACAAATGCCCTTGATATACGCGTTATAAAATGATAAAATATTAACATAGGGCAACTATTTGCTTACATAGAGTAATTATTTGTTCGATTTTACGAAAAGAGGAAACAACAATGGCAAAATTTATCACCAACGACATCAGAAATGTTTGCTTGATAGGACACAGCGGAAGTGGAAAAACCGCAACTATTGAGTCGATGTTATTTAAAGCAGGCGCAACAGACCGTCTTGGAAGAATTTGTGACGGAAATACCGTGTCTGACTATGATGCAGAAGAAATTAAACGCGGAATTTCGATTGGACTTTCCGTTTGTAATCTCGCGTGGAATAATGTAAAAATAAATCTTATCGACTGTCCAGGCTTTCTTGGCTTTGCAGGCGAAGTAGCGAGCGCGCTTAGAGTTTCAGACGCTTGTCTTATAAATGTAGATGCAAAATCGGGAATGGAAGTTGGAACAGAAATCGCGTGGTATAACGCACTTGAAGCAGGACTTCCGAGAGCGTTCTTTATCAACAAATGTGACGACCCTGATGCCGATTTTGACAATGTATTCAATCAATTAAGAGAGGAATTTGGAAATGCGCTTTGCCCTGTTTTCATTCCTATAAAAGAGCCAAATGGCGTTATGATGGCTGACCTTATGACAATGAAGTGCTTCCGTTATTTGCCAAACGGCGAAAGACAAGAGGAAGAAATGACACCTTCTCGTCTTGCAGTTGCTGAAAAGTACGAAGAAATCTTTATGGAAGCGGTTGCTCAAACAAACGAGGAAATGCTCGAAAAATTCTTCGAGGGCGAAAGATTTTCACCAGAGGAGTGCGCCCTTGCACTTCACGAAGGTATGATAACAGGTTCTATCGTTCCCGTTTGGTGTGGTTCTTCTGAAAACATGAGAGGTATTTACTCAATTCTTACAGCGATTGCAAACTCATTCCCAAGACACACTGCGAAAAAGGTTGAAAAAGATGTAAACGGAAACGATATCACTATCGAACGCGAGGGAGAGTGTCGCTTGTTCGTGTTCAAAACTATCGCTGACCCATTCGTAGGACGCTTCTCATTCTTCAAAGTAATGAATGGCGAACTCAAAAAAGATATGGTACTTAAAAATGTTACATCGGGAGTGGACGAAAAGTTTTCTAAATTCTATACAATCTGTGGTAAAAAGCAGACAGAGACAGACTCGCTCGCTTGTGGTGATATCGGAGTTATTGCAAAACTTTCTGGCACTAATACAAACGATACACTTTGTGAAAAATCAGACACAGAGTACGCAAAAATCGACTTCCCAGAGGCTAATATGACAATGGCAATCAAGACCGAGTCCAAGGACGAGGACAAAGTTGCAACCGCTATTGCAAAAATCCTTGACGAAGATAAAACTGTTAAATTTGAAAACTTTGTTGAAACAGGCGAACTTCTTATTAAAGGTATAGGCGATGTTCACCTTGACACAGTCGTTTGCAAACTTAAAACAAGATATGGTGTATCAATCAAACTTCAAACGCCAAAAATCGCATATCGTGAAACCATTAAAAAGACATACAGTGCTGAGGGTAAACACAAAAAGCAATCTGGTGGTGCAGGTCAGTACGGACATGTTAAAATCACATTCTCACATAGCGAAAATGACGGCTTGACCTTTACACAAAGCGTTGTTGGTGGAGAAGTTCCAAAGGGCTACTTCCCAGCGGTTGAAAAGGGACTTGAAGAGGCTATGAAGACAGGTGTTCTTCTTGGCTACCCAATGGTAAATCTCGCAGCCGACCTCACAGGTGGTTCGTATCACGATGTTGACTCGAACGAACTTTCATTTAAACTTGCAGCGCGTCTTGCATATAAAGAACTTGTAAATGCATCGCCTGTTCTTCTTGAACCTATTGGAACTCTTAAAGTAAGTGTTCCTGAAAGCATGGTTGGAGATGTTATGGGTGACCTTAATAAGCGCCGTGGAAGAGTTCTCGGTATGGAGCCCGATGCTCATCGTCCAAAATATACAGTTGTTGAGGCAGAAGTTCCAAAGGCTGAAATGGTTGACTATGTAATCACGCTTCGCGCAATGACACAAGGCAGAGGAAACTTTACATTCCACTTTGTAAGATACGAAGAAGTGCCTGCACAAATTGCAAGCAAGGTTCAACCTCGTGAAGTAAACTAAATAAAAATAAATAAAAACAAGGGGTTTCGAAAGAAGCCCCTTGTTGAATTATTGACAAGCAAAAGCGAATGTGTTACAATAATAAAAGAAAGTATCTGTTAAGGAGATATTATGAAAAAGCAATATATAGACGGAACTTATGACGGAAATATTGTAAACGGAAAGCGCGAAGGATTTGGAATATTCACATACGATTCTGGAAATGTATATGAAGGTACTTGGAAAAACGATAAGCGCGAAGGAAAAGGAAAACTTAAATACCCCAAGGGTAGTGTTTATGAAGGCGACTTTAAAGGCGGAAAAATGACAGGTCGAGGCAAGTATCTATTTCCTTCGGGTTGCTATTATGAGGGAGAGTTTGTCAACGGACAATATTGTGGTAAGGGATTTTATAAAGGCGCTGGTTATACCTATGAGGGTGATTTTCTTGACGATAAGCGCCACGGAAAAGGCATATATAAAACTGACGACGGGGAAAAGTACGAGGGCGAATTTTACAAAGGGTTTTTTCACGGCAAAGGCGTTTACACTTGGGAAAATGGTGCATCGTATGACGGACAATGGAAAGAGGACATACGCCACGGAACAGGAATTTACAAATGGACTGACGGCTCATTTTATGACGGGGAATGGCTTGAAGGCGATAGGACAGGATTTGGTCACTACAAATGGGACAATGGTGACGAGTACGATGGCGACTTTGTAAAAGGCTCGCTTGAAGGCAGAGGAAAATTGATTTATTTTTGGGGAACTGTTTATGAAGGCTCTTGGAAGAACAACACTTGGCATGGTGGAGGGGTTTACACTGACAAATCGGGTGTAAAATACAAGGGCATATGGAGTTCTTTCCAAAATAGCGACGAGGTTATCAAGATTGAAGAAGGCAAGCGCCCAATAAAGGGAACAATGGTTAACGGAAATTTTAAACCATAATACCAAACACTAATCTTGATATTTTCTAAAACTTTTGTTAATAAAAACACAAAAGAGGGACACTTGTCCCTCTTTTTTATATGAAAACATTTATAATTCCTATGATAAAGCCTATAATTCCACCGAGAATAACAAGCGCGCGAAGTTCCCTTTTCATTATTTTTAAACAAAGCGCTTCAAGGTCTTTGATAGGCATTTTTTTGACCTTTTCTTCAACGATGGAGCAAATGTCAAGGTCAGACGCGATTGAGTCAAGGGCTTTGACGATTGCACTCTCGTAAAGTTTTTTAACAAGAGAAGTGATTTTTTCTTCGTTAAGAGATGAAAAATTGAACTGTTCATTAATCGGTTTTTCTGAAATTAGCGACACTTCTTCGCGTATAGCGGGCAACGCGGTTTGTAATCCTTCCTCGTCAAGAAAAACGCCAACCTTTTCCTTTACCTGTTCGAGAAGAGGGTCGATTATTCCGTCGGTTAAAAACATTCCAAGCATACCAAGGGATGCCTTTTTCTCAATAATTGCTTCTTTTCCTTTTTTAGCGACAATTTCGCCAATGTCCATTTTCTTTGCCGAGGAAATTATTTTTTCGGCAAGGAATAAAGAAATTTTATCTTTGAACTCATCAGTTCGCTCCTCGCTTACAACTTTGCCGATAAGTTCCTCAATCGAAAGAGAAGAATATTCGGATAAGGTGTTTTTTATGTTAGCGATGAGTTTGTCCTCGACTTTTGGTGAACACAAAAGGTTTTTCAGGTCATCACCTGTGAATAAATCCTCACCAACAGCGAGACCGATGCCATGCGCCAAAGCGTCTTTTCTTTTTGGAATTATACCTGGTGTGAAAGGTATTCGAAGACCAAAAATCTTTTTCGGGAAATACGGACGAAAAAGCATTTTAACTGCCAAATAGTTTGTAACCAAGCCTATTATAGCGCCAATCATAGGTCCTGAAATATACCCGATAATTGTTTCAATAAGTTCCCAATTCATAGTTTATTCCTTGTTTTCTTTTTCAGCAAGTTTGTTTTCGAGTTCTCTTACTCGTTTTTCCAAAATTGCTTGCATTTGGGTGTTTCTATATATACGCAAATTCATATGCGAAACAATCGCAGTAAGCATCATAACTAAACCGAAAAGGAAGATAATAGCGATAAAGAATGCCGCATTTGTAGGCGTTTGAATTCCGACAAGACCGCAGAACCAAGTTATTATTTGAGGGAATATTACAACGACAAGCATAAAAATGCCTGCAAAAAGCCAAATGAGTGAGTATTTAAGATTTAGTTTTCTCTTAATCAAATAACTTAACAAAAAGAGGAAAAACAAAGAGACACATGCGATAAGAAAAATGTGTAATGGTAATGGCATTTTACTTTACCCCCTTTGCTTTTTTGCGTCTTTTTCTTGTGCCTAAGCGCAAGATGATTAAAGCAACTGGTACTTTAATCATATAGTAGAGCGAACGAAGTGCATTGATAGATGATTTTCCACCATCGCGCTCTTTCATTTCGACAGCGACATCTTTAACTCTGAACCCGTGTAGAGAAGCGGCTACGATTGCTTCTGGCTCTGGGTAATCGAAAGCGTATTCTTTTGCAAAAAGAGAGGTCAACTCTTTTGATGATGCGCGAAAACCGCTTGTTGTATCGGTAACTTTTGTTCCACAACAGAGTTTGATAACAAATTTTATGAGTTTTATGCCAAAACGGCGCATAAGAGACGTTTGAAATCCTTTTTTCTCTATAAAACGAGAGCCGATTGTCATGTCCGCTTCATCATTGATTATAGGCTCAATGAGTTTTTCGATATAAGCAGGGTCGTGCTGACCATCGCCATCTATCTGAATGGCGATATCATAATCGTTTTGTGTAGCATAAATATAACCACTCTGCACCGCTCCACCTATGCCAAGATTGGCTGGAAGAGATATGTAGTTATATCTACGGCGTTTTAAAATTTGCTCTGTTGAATCATTTGAGCAATCGTTTACAACGATATAGTCATATTGAGGGAAGTTTTCAACAAGATTGTCGACAACTCTTTCAATGCTTTCTTCCTCGTTGTAAGCAGGAATAATAATTAAAACTTTTTTCATGTCAAGCCTCTTTATTTGTTTGTTAAAAAATAAATGATTTTTTTCATAAAATTGAAAGTGCGAATTACGAGCGCGTAGTACCATTTAGGACCTTTTATAGCGCCAACGATTATGCGCTTATACCTTGGCATAAGGCGAAGCACCTGACGACTTGCAATCTCTTTTAAACGCGCTTTATGCAAGCGATGCGTTTCTTTTGTGAGTTTTTTTGCAAAATAGAGTTTGTTAGTTACATCTATATAAGCGTTAACAAGTGTTGATAGGGCATACGGCTTAATCTCTGGAAAATCGCTTTGAGTCCTTTCCACAAGATATTCGCCCGCTGTGATATAAGAGAGAAAACTCTCTTTGAAAGTTGCGTTAATTGCCGAGGTTTCATTTGTGTAATAAATATATTTGTGAAGGTTCGCAAAAGCGACCTTTGTTGTCTTTGCAAAAGTTTCATAAACGGCTACAAGGTCCTCGCAAATCGCAAGGTCCTCTCTCAGGCGCACGCCCTCAAAAAGCGACGCTTTGAAAAGTTTATTCCACAAGTGACCTGCAAATATAACTCCACGAAGCGTTTCTTTTATAGCGTCAACAGGGGAGTAAATAAGGATTTGTTCTTCGTCTTTGTAAGGAACATCTTTTTCATTTATGCGAATAATAGGAGAAATAATCGACACATCAGCACCCGTTTCTTCGATTATTTTAGCGAGCGAGGAAAGAAAATCAGGTAAAATTTCATCATCTCCGTCAACAAAGGCAAGATAGTCACCCGTTGCCCTATCAAGACCTAAATTTCTTGCAGAGGAAACTCCACCATTTTCTTTGAAAATGTAGATAAATCTTTCGTCTTTGTTTGCATATTCTTTGCAAATTTCGGCGCTTTTATCACTTGAACCATCATCGACTAAAATCGCCTCGAAGTCTGCATAGATTTGCGCTTTGATGCTATCAAGGCAACGACAAAGATATTTTTCGCAGTTGTAAATCGGCACGATTATAGATATTTTTTTGTTGCCTTCCATCTTTTCTCCTTAATTTTTTGCTTTCTTTTGTGCTTCCTTTGCGCGTTTCTTTTGCTTTTTGCGTTCTTTAAAATAAACGCCTATCTCGCTAAACGCGCCACGCATACCTCTGAATTTCCACGCAGCGACAAATCCACTTACATGAAGAGCCATAAAGCGTGGAATGTGCTTGTGTCTTTTTCTAAATTCCTTTGCGTATTTTCGTTCTTCGGAAATCCAAGAACTGTCGTAATGGTGAATAGAGTATGTGTTTTCGGTTAAATTCAAGTTCCAAGTAACATTGTCAAGAGGACAAAAATATTCGCTTGGAAAAACTTTGGTGTTGATTACAGTTTGGAGCGAGCCGTCGGATTTAAGTCCATATTCTTGAAAAATTTCCGTTTCTCTTTCGCAAACGGTCTTTAAATTGAATGAGCCGTCGTCGAGCAAAAAGTGGTCGCTATTGTACGAGTCCAACATTCTTTGACAAACGATATCGTTTGGTACAACGCCACGAATAAGTCCGCTTGCAACGACGCTTTTTCCCTCAAAGCCCACAAAAGAGCAGTCAAGAAGGTCATCAATAGGTTTTAAAAGTTCAACATCTGTGTCAAGGTAAATGCCACCCTGCTTGTTGAGAATGTAAAATCTGCAATAGTCTGATACAAATGCCCATTTTTTAGCCTCATAAGCCTCTTTTACATAATCAGAGCAGTTTATGTCGAAATTTTGCTCGTTCCATTCTATGATTTCATAGTCAGGACAGAAATTTTTCCAACTTTCAATACATTTTAAGGTGAGTTCAGGCAAGGGGTTGCCACCAAACCAGCAATAATGTATAATTTTAGGAATTTTTTGCTCCATTTTGCCTTCCTTCTTTGTTAATTAAATAGTTGTATAATTTTGCTGAGAAAACGAACACAAGTGTGTGCAATCGAGTTCTCAATCTATATGCGTGCTTTATTGCGAATTTTTTATGAATATATTCTTGTCCATACTTGGAACAGTAGCCCATATTGAAAACAGAGAAGTATTGTATGAGCAGAAAGTCCATAAGGTATTTATATAGTTTTTTATCTTCAAGAGATTTGAAGTTTTTTTCGTGTTCTGTGATAATTTCATAAATGCACTGACAGTTTCTTCTGAAATCCTTTTTGTGCATTATGGAATTTGGATTTATGGTGTAGTGATAAAATCCCATTTTAGAATTGATTACAGATTTTGCAAGAACATATGTTCTTGGCGTAAATTCAGTATCTTCGTGCAAGAAACCTACTTTAAATCTTAACGAATTTTCTTCAAGAAATTTTCGTCTGAAAATGCTAAAACACGCTTCAATTCTAAAAATGTTGTTTTTAAGAGCGAATTTGAGATAATCTTTTCCGTTCAAAGGGGAGTTTGGGGCATTTTTTGCAATAGCGATTTTTCCGTCATCAACCAAATAACTCGCAACTATGTCAACACCCTTGTTTTGAATTATGATATTGTAAAAACGCTCGCAAGCGTCGTTTTCAATTTGGTCGTCACTGTCAACGAACATAATATATTCGCCCGTGGCTACATCAAGCCCTGCGTTTCTTGCGTCGGAAAGCCCACCATTTTTCTTGTGAATAACTTTAATTCGGCAGTCGGTTTTGGCAAATTCGTCACACATCATAGGACATTTGTCGGGACTTCCATCGTCAACAAGAATTATTTCTATGTCTTTTTCGGTTTGGTTTACAAGTGATTTTACGCATTTTTCAAGATACTCTTCAACCTTGTAAATCGGTACGATAATAGAAAATTTCATTATTATTCCTCAATCAAATTCAAAAGCGCGTCGGCTGTGTTTTTCCAAGTGTAATTGTTTATAACTCTTTCGTAGCAGAGTTTTGTTGCGTTTTGTCGGTATTCTTTTTCGTCAAGAACACTCATTATAGCCTCATAAAGACCATCTTCGTTTGCGTCGGGTAAAATAATTCCGTGCTCCTTGTCGATAACTATTTCCTTTGCATCTCCACGATATGTTGTGATTATAAACGACTCACAAACACACGCCTCAATAACACAAGTCGGGAAACCCTCTGAGTAAGAAGGCAAGCAGAAAATATCACTTTGACAAAGCAAAGAAACAATCTCGGGAGTTGGGATTTGACCAATGAGAAAAGTGTTCTCACTTTTTATTTTTTCAATTTCTTCTTGTAAATAGCCACCACCTGCAAGAAGGCAATAGACATCGCCTCTCGTTTCGTTTACTCGTTTCATAACTTTTGTAAGTTCCAAAACGCCTTTTTCGACAGTGAGCCTGCCTACAAACGAAATAACAATGGCATCGCTTGGAATGTTGTACTCATTTCTGAAATTGCGAACTTGGTTTTTCTTATGCTCCTCGAATTTTTCAAGGTCAACAGCGTTATTTAAAACAAGGCCTGACTCAATTCCAAAATGCTTTATCCATTCAAGTGTGGTTTTTCCAACACCTGCGAACTCTTTACAATATTTCTTTTCTCTCCAAGTGATAAAATGCTCAAACCACTCCGACATTTTTGTTGTAAGTTTAGAACCCGTGTTCAAATGGCTTGAACCATGGTCGAGCATAACTGCGCGCCAACCCATTTTCTTTGCGAGTTTAAGCGCCCACAAGGAAATGAAATAAAAACGCATATTAACAAGCATCAAATCAAAGTGCTTTGATGCGAGTTCCTTTGCCACTTGTCTGCGTTTTTTACCACCTTTTAAGACAGGGAAACGACCGTTCATAAACTGATAAGAGGGCAAACGATAAATTTCGATATTGCCAGTCTTTTCGTACTCAGGACAACCCTCAATCAAAGAGGTGACAATGGTCACATCGTGACCTCTTTTTTCAAGTTCGCGCGAAAGATTGTAAACATAATTCTCAACGCCCCCGACATGAGGTAAATATTGAGAAGATACAAGACAAATTGATTTTTTGTTTTCCATAAATTAAATCCAGAAGGCAACCAACAAAAGAACTACGCCCACTATTGAATATAACAGAGTAGTGAAGCGACAAACCTCGGTTGATACAGCCATTATCTTTTTTGTGTGTTTAAAACGATAAAGTAAGGGGTTTGCAAAAAGCATAATTCCCATAAGGAATATAGGAATAAAATATCTTCCTTGAACACCACTTACAAGGTCAGCGCCAGGGCCTAAAACGATAGGTGTCCAAATTATATACATACCGATAATTGTTCCAAGGGCGGAGATGATAGGTCCAATTACGGACAACGCTCTTGCTTTGATTGAAAACTTTGGAATTACCGAAAGTTCCAAAATGGCGCATGTAAACAAAATGATATAGTATGTTTTTTCAAGGAATTGTGGGAAATTGACTTGGAAAGCACCAAAAGAGCCGAAGAATGTGCGTCTCCAAAAGTCCATAGTTTCTTGGTCATCAAAGGTGTTGAATATTACCTCAACGATATAGAAAGGATTTTCTCTGACAAATGCGTTGTGTTGCGCTTGCGCGTTTACAATGCTTGTGTTGACGCCACTTGATGTGATGTTTGCCAACACAGGACGAATAAATAGTTGTGGGCCGAAATAAAAGACTAAGCCAATAACAACGACAATTCCAACGCAAGCGAAATATTTTTTAAGATTGCCAAACTTTTTAACGCTTATTGCCAAAAGAACAACTATCATAGGCGCGTAAGCGACCTTTGTTGTGATAAACACAAAGGTACAAAGGCAAATCGCAAGAACATCATTTATATTAATGCGATAATCCTTAGGCGACAAAATAATTTTCATTGCATACGCAAAGAATAAGAATGAAATAGGAATTACAATAGCGTCGTAAGAAATTGATGCGCCTTGATACAAAGACATTGGCATAAGCGCGACAAGAAACATTGTTCGTTTAAGAACGGGTGTTGTCTTTATCGCAAGGGCAGTTACTATGACATAAAAAATCAAAGTGAAAAATTTCGCACTCAAAAGAAGCGAATATGGATTTTCAAGTCCAAAAATATGAAGTCCTATATTTGCGCCACATACTTGAACGATGTAAGAAAACGGATTGATATTTGCATTTTGGTTAGGGAAAAATATCAACTTGTCCGCTTCCATTTCAAGATGGTCTTGTAGGTCCATTGTCCAATAATTGAACTTTGTACCTGTATTTGTTGTGGAAAATTGACCCTTGAACATATTGTGAACATACATTTGGTCTTCGGTTATAAGACCGCCAAGGACTCCATTTGATACCTGTGGGAAGAAACTTCCGTTTACAATTCTGAAAACATTAAGGTAGTGTGCGTTTTCGTCAGGTTGAACAAAAGGTGGAGAGAGCATAATAATAAGTATGCCGAAAATAAGGGCTAACACTATAAAGGTTTTTACAAGACTTTTAGAGTGCTTTTCGTCTTCTATATAAGTCTCACTGGAAAAATATTTTTCCTTTACTTTGTGATAATGTTTTTTTGAAAAGTCTTTTGCCTTTATATATTGTTTCTTAGAAAAATCCTTGACTTTTGAAAGGCGCTCTTTCGCTGTCATTTTTTCACCTCGTTAAAATTTATAAAGTGAGAACAAGCCTGCATTACAGGATTATCAGTTCTTTGTATATGTGTCTATGATATCATTTTCAAAGTTCTCCCAAGCCCTTGAATCTGCGGTTTTAAGTCCGTTTTCAAAAAGAGTTTTTCGGAGTTCTTCGTCATTTGTGATTTTCTCTATTGCCTCAACAGCGCTATTCAAATTATCGCCGTCGTAGAATAAGCAGTTTTCACCATCTCTTAGGTACTCAACATTACCATCGTTAGGACGAACAACTACAAATCCACCAGTTGCCATCATTTCAAGAGGTGGGTAAGAGAAACTTTCAAGAATACTACTCTTTAAAAGAATGTCGCAACTGTGATAAATTTCGCTGACCTTTTCGTAAGGAACTTTGTGTAAAAATTTATCAACCTTGTACCAAGTTTTTGGAGTACCTTTGTAAGACAAAAAGTATATTTCATATTTGTCGGGGTTAAGCATTGATGCAATTTTGAAACTTTCGTCAACATTCTTTATTGCGTCCTCGCAGTTACCCTCAATAAGTATTCTTATCTTATCTTTTGTAAAATCACGCTCTTTAACAGGGAACATTTTGCGTTCAAGTCCGTCAGGAATGAAAAGCGCGTCTTTGTTATAAAGTTCTTTGAGCCAGCCTTGGCACCACTTGGAAATAGTGATATATTTGATGCCTTGGAGATTGTAGGTCTGGTTCGCTCTGATTCTGAAAAAGTTTCCATAAGGAGAGAAGTCTGTTTCAAATCCTTGAACGAGATACGCTCTTTCCTTTATGTTTCTGTAACCCAAAACCCAGTCCATCGTCGCCCAAAGAGTACCAACGGCAACATCTATGCTTCCGTGGAATTGGTCCGTGAAGGTCGAGAGGACATTTAATTCCTCGCCATCTTTTTCAACATTTTTGTTTTCTACGCCATTGTTCAAAATGAGAACATCATAGCCTGCCTTTTTAAGCATAACACAATGTTTGAGAACAACCAAAACGCCACCGCTGAGTTGCAAAGACGGCAAAACAAATGTAACAAGTTTTGTCATTTTTGCTCTCAAAAATTCGGCAAGAGGAGTACCAGTTTTCATAGTTATGCAATATTGATGAACAAACTTGTATGCATTTTCTGCAATTTTTTTGCGATAAGATACATCGTTTATAAGTTTGTCAAACGCGTCAAGCCACTCTTCTTCGGTAGAACAGAGAAGACCTGTTTTTCCGTGCTGTATCATCTTTTCCATAGCGCCAACACGAGAAGAAATTGTAGGAACTTTAACAAGCGCAGCCTCTGTCCACTTGTTTTCGCTTTTTGCTCTGTTGAAAATTGTATCATCGAGAGGGACGATATTGATATCTACCTGAGATATAAGGCGTGGAAGTTCCCACCATTTTACAAAAGGAAGTGCGTGAATACGCTCTTTGAAAAGTTCGAGTTCTTTTGGAATATCGAGTTCGCCAACGAAATAAAGATGAGCGTTTTCGAATCTTTCCATTGCTTTTTGAAGAATAGGAAGAATTAAGTTTATGTCATCATTATGAGTAATAGAGCCACTGAAATAACCAATCTTAACCTCGTCCTTGTTTGCAAGTTCAAGTTTTTTAAGAAGTTTTTTCTGCAATTTTCTATCGGCTTTTATTTCTATTTGCGATTTTTCAAGAGTTGGAAGAACATCTCTTTCATAAAGCGCTCTTTCAGAGTAAGCGCACATTATGTCAGATGCGGTATTTCTGTTGACGAATACCTCTTTAACATAATTTTTGAGTTCGTCAGCCAACGCTTCCGTTGTTGTTATTGCACCATCACAAAGACGAAGGGTTTTTTGCATTCTGTGAACGCCCTCGTCGTAATTGTCCTTTTCCTCTTTTGAAAGAGTGTTAAGGTATGGAATGTTGTCAGTGTATTTTGTGTCAATAACAAGGTCATCTACATCAAACAAAACAACCTTGTTAAAACTTTTTGCTTTTTCGATAAATTCCCCAACCATATCGGTGTAAGGGCATCTATAAAAGATGAAAATACGATATCTTTTCACATAATCAAGAGAAAGGTCAGTATATGGCACTTCTTCGGAGATTATATTGCTCGCCAAAAGTTGCTCACGCTGGTGAGTCACGCGATATCTTGCAGGGTGAGGAAGAAAACAACCATTTATAAAGAGAACATCACCGAAAATTGTTTCAGCCTCTGTTCCAGCCTTTTTCCTGCCCTTTGTGTCGCGCAGATAAAACTTCATTTTCAAAAGAGTGTGTTTAATGCCACCTGCTTTTAATTCTTGAAAAGATCTTTTAATTAAATGACCGAGTCCCATTACATTTTCTCCTGTTATATACCACTGCTTGAAATGTTGCGATATTGAGCGCAAACCTCGGGTGTTTCGCCAATCATAACCACTTTTCCGTGGTCGAGCCAAACTACTCTATCACAAAGGCGCTCAATTTGTTCAATAGAGTGAGATACTATAACAACAGTAGTACCTCCACTCATCATTTTGTTAATTCTTTGCTCGCATTTCTGTTGGAACAAAAAGTCACCAACACCCAAAATTTCATCAACTATAAGGATTTCAGGGTCGATTTGCGTAGCGATAGCGAAGGCAAGACGCGCAACCATACCTGACGAGAAATTCTTGATAGGTGTGTCCATAAAATCTTTAAGTTCGGAAAAGTCGATGATTTCGTCCATTTTTTCAAGCATTTCTTTTTTGGAATAGCCAAGAACGGCGCCGTTGAGAAATACATTTTCTCTTGCAGTTAAGTCAAAATCGAATCCAGCGCCAAGTTCGATAAGAGGAGAAATTTTTCCTCTTATTACAACCTCTCCCGAGGTCGGCTTTAAAATTCCAGAGATTATTTTAAGAGTTGTACTCTTACCACTACCATTAAGTCCGATAAGACCTACAACCTCGCCTCGTTTAACATCAAACGAAACGTCGTTTACAGCGACAAAGTCGTCGTAATTAATCTGTCTTTTAATTGTTCTGATTACAAACTCTTTGAGAGTTTCTACTCTTTGAGAAGCCATACGGAACTTCATAAAAACATTTTTCAACTCAATAATGTTATCGTTTTCCATAAGCCCTCCTTATAAGTGCAAGATAAACTTGTCTTGTGTCTTTTTGAATACAGCCGTGCCGAAAACAAGCATAACAAGTGCGAACACGATGCACATAATATTTTCTTCAAGAGATGGTAAAGTTCCATACATAACAACACTTCTGAGATAGTGAGTGTAGTAATACATAGGATTGAGTTTCATAATGATACCAAGACCATTAGAAAGAAGCATTTCTTCTGGGTAGATAATAGGCGTTAAATACATCCATACCGCAGTAAAAACAGAGTATAGATGCTGAATGTCGCGGAAGAACACAGTTGCTGCTGCCAACGCAAGTCCAAAGCCGTACGCAAAAACAAACGCATAGCACATTGGCACGAAGAACAATAGCATAGTTGCGTGGAAAGGAACTCCTTGAATAAGCATAACAACTATAACAGCAACGCAACCAAAGAGCATATTTATAAGAGCGAATACGCATTTTTGGAACGGGAATATATATTTTGGAATGTATACCTTTTTGATGAGGGCAGAAGCGCTGATGACAGAGCCAAGAGAGTTGGCGGTACATTCAACAACGAAGTTGAATATAAGTGAGCCGACAAGGTAGTAAGTTGCAAAATATTGAATATCAAATCTGAACAACCTTGAAAATACAGTGTGTATAACAAGAGCCATTAAAAGAGGGTTGAGAATACTCCAAAGAAAGCCCAAAACGCTTCGTCTGTATTTTACTTTTAAGTCTCTTGAAACGAGATTGCTAACAAGAGGTAAATACTGCTTAAACTTTTGAAGATATGGTGTAAGTCCTCTAAAATAAAGAGCGATAAACAGAATAATGCCTAAAACGATAGTAGGCAACACACACCATTTTGCGATAGAGTTTATGCTCAAAACAACTGTTCTGTCGTTGAGTTCAATGTTGCTTATTGACAATTCGTCGTCGCGTTGTTCTGTCAAATCAATTCTTAAAGAATATGCTTCAATATCAGCATCAATGTAAATTCTGTTTCCTGTGGAATACCAAGAAACTACTTTGCTTTTTTCAGGGGTAAAAGGTTCATCGCACTCGGTTGTATAGAAAAGTTGCACATATTCATTTTTACCAGTGAAATTACCAGATAACTTGATTGAACTCACATAAGTATTGACATTGTTTATGATGATTTGAGCGTCTTCCATTGAAGCATAGTCTCCGTCTTCGCCATACCAGCCAGGGAAGTCAAGTTCGTCAATGGAGAACTTCTTGTTTTCAAGATTATTTTTTATATTCGAAAAATTATCTCTTGACGGAAGATAGATAGAAAATACAAGCGATGCAATAAAAAATACAGCAATCACCGTAACAAAAAATTTTTTCTTCATAAATACTCCTGAGATTAGAATGAGAAACCAAGGTCTTTGAAAGCAAGAGCCTTTTTGTCCTTTTCGCTGAGTAGAACCTCGCCGTCGATTGGCCAATCAATGCCGATATCGGCGTCGTTCCAGAGAAGTCCACCCTCACTTGTAGGGTCGTAAAGACGAGTGCATTTATAAACGAATGTAGCGCTCTCGCTCATTACATAAAATCCGTGAGCGAATCCCTCGGGAACATAAAATTGCTTTTTGTTCTCGGCGGAAAGTTCTACCCCATACCATTTGCCATATGTTTCACTATCTTTACGAAGGTCAACAGCGACATCGAAAACAGTGCCGTTTATAACTCTTACGAGTTTTCCTTGTGGATTTGCTTTTTGGAAGTGCAATCCACGAAGAACACCTTTTCTTGAACAAGACTCATTGTCTTGAATAAAGGTCGCACTTGTGCCGTCAAGATGCTTGATATAAGGAGCAAATTCGTCGTTGAATGTCTCCATAAAGTAACCACGAGCGTCACCAAAAACAGTAGGCTCGATTACATAAAGGTCTTTTATTCCTGTTTCGATAAATTTAAATTTTCCCATAATAATCCCTTGAATAATAAGTTATATTGCAAATGAAGCCTTGCTTCAATTCATGCGTCAAAGACGCAATTCATCAGACAAAGCGACGCTTTATCTATTGTCGTACATTTTTGCGTAATAGTCTTTGTATTCGCCACTGATGATGTTTTCCCACCATTCGCGATTTTCAAGATACCACTTAATTGTCTTTTTAATTCCGTCGGCAAACTTTGTTTCAGGAAGCCAACCGAGTTCGGAGTGGATTTTAGTTGGGTCGATTGCATAACGCATATCGTGACCTGCACGGTCTTTTACGTAAGTGATAAGGTCCTCGCTTTTGCCGAGTTCTTTGAGAATGATTTTTACAATGTCGATATTTCTCATTTCGTTGTGTCCACCGATGTTGTAAACCTCACCAACTCTACCATTGTGAATAATAAGGTCAATAGCACGGCAGTGGTCCTCAACATAGAGCCAGTCGCGAACATTGATGCCCTCGCCATAAACAGGGAGTGGCTTGTCGTAAAGCGCATTCGCAATCATAAGAGGAATGAGTTTTTCTGGGAAGTGATAAGGTCCGTAGTTGTTAGAACAACGAGAAATTGTCACAGGCAAGCCGAAGGTTCTGTGATAAGCCTGAACCAAAAGGTCAGCGCTCGCTTTTGAGGCAGAGTATGGGCTTGATGTGTGAATAGGAGTTGTTTCTGTGAAGAAAAGGTCGGGGCGGTCAAGAGGAAGGTCGCCATAAACCTCGTCTGTTGAAACTTGGTGATAACGCTTGATGCCGTATTTGCGACAAGCGTCCATCATAACCTGAGTACCCATAATATTTGTGTTAAGGAACACCCCTGGATTTTCGATAGAACGGACAACATGGCTTTCCGCCGCGAAGTTTACAACGATATCTGGGTGCTCTTCTTCAAAAATCTTGTAAATAGCCTCTCTGTCAGTAATATCTGTCTTGCAGAAACGGAAGTTAGGGTTGTCCATAACTGGTGCAAGAGTTTCAAGATTTCCTGCGTAGGTCAAACAGTCAACACAAATGATTTTATAATCTGGATGCGTTTTAAGCATATAATGTACAAAGTTTCCGCCAATGAAACCTGCACCACCTGTTACGATAATTTTCATAATATAATCTCCTTAAATTTCGTTATTCGTCTTTGTAATTTTCCATAAAACTTTTGAGAGCCACTTGCCAATCTCTGAACTCATCGCCAACAGTACATTCAAACATAGTATTGGAAAGAGAAGAATAAGCAGGGCGCTTTGCGGGAGAAGGAAATTCGTCAGTTGTGCAAGGACTGACGGTTGCGTCAATGCCTGCAAATTCAACGATTTTTTGAGTAAACTCAAACCAAGAACATTCGCCTTTTCCTGTCCCGTGATAAATTCCGTATTCCTCGCTTGTTACGAGTTTCAAAAGATGGTGAGCAAGGTCGCACGCGTTTGTGGGGTTTCCCCTTTGGTCGCAAACAACCTTACACGCGCCTTTTTCGCGCGCGATGTTCATCATTGTTTTTACGAAATTTTTTCCATAGTAGCCATAGAGCCAAGCGGTACGGACAATAAAATATTTGGTCGAAAACTGTTTGATGTATTCCTCACCGAGATACTTTGATTTTCCATATGCGCTCTGAGGGTTACATAAATCCCATTCCACGTATGGAACAGAACCATCGCCTGCAAAAACATAGTCTGTGGAAACATGGATTAGTTTTGCGCCATTTTCTTCACAAACAATAGCGAGATTGCGAGGACCAAGTGCGTTTGCCTTAAAAGCAATTTTAGTCTCGGTTTCGCATGCATTTACGTTTGTGAAAGCGGCGCAGTTTATAACAACATCAAATTTGCCTTCGTCAAACACAAGACGCAAAGCGTCAAGATTTGAAATGTCGAGTTCGTCGATGTCAATATAACGAATATTGTTTTTTTGCTTTAAAACCTCGGGTACACCAAGTTCAGTATAGCCACGCTCAAAGCATTTTCGGATTTCCGTGCCAAGTTGTCCCTTAGCACCAGTTACTAAAATGTTCATTAGTATTTAATCTTACCCTCCGCAACTTTTTTGAGGTGTGCGCCATATGTGGACTTTCCATATCGTTGTGCGCTTTCGAGAAGTTTTTCCTTAGTAATCCAACCATTTACATAAGCGATTTCCTCAATGGCAGAAATTTTAATGCTTTGTCTTTTTTCGAGCATTTGAACGAATTGTCCCGCTTCAATAAGCGAGTCCATAGTTCCTGTGTCAAGCCAAGCAAAGCCACGACCAAGAAGTTTAACATCAAGCGCGCCTTTTTCAAGGAATATATTGTTAAGCGTAGTGATTTCAAGTTCGCCTCTGTCGGAAGGCTTTACTTGCTTTGCATACTCAACACATTTGTTGTCGTAGAAATAAAGACCTGTAACCGCGTAGTTTGATTTTGGGTCGGTAGGTTTTTCCTCAACGGAAATAACTTTGTTATTTTCGTCGAACTCAACAACTCCAAATCTTTCAGGATCGTCAACATAATAGCCAAATACACTTGCTCTGTGATTTTCTTCTGCATTTTTAACAGCGTCCTTCAAAATTTTTGAAAAACCATTTCCGTAGAAAATGTTATCTCCAAGAACCATAGCGCAAGCATCATCTCCTATAAATTCCTCGCCTATAATGAACGCTTGTGCGAGTCCGTCAGGAGAAGGTTGTTCAGCATACGAGAGGGAAATGCCGTAGTCACTTCCGTCACCAAGAAGGTTTTTGAAGTTTGGCAAATCGCGAGGGGTAGAGATAATAAGAATGTCTTTTATGCCTGCAAGCATAAGCGTTGAGAGTGGGTAATAAATCATTGGCTTGTCGTAAATAGGCAAGAGTTGTTTTGATGTTATCATTGTGAGTGGGTAAAGGCGAGTGCCACTTCCACCTGCTAAAATTATACCTTTCATTTGTTTTTTATCTCCTTTGATTTTGATTTTCTTAAATTATATTTTCCAAAAAGATACATAAGACGGAAAACAAGTCCTTCTATTTTTGTTTGTCGATACATTTTTGTTGTAAATATGTACCCAAAACGAGTAAAAAAGTTTTTTTGTTTTCTGAAATACTTCTCGATTTCGTCGCGATATTCATTCGGGATTTGTTTATCGTATAGATTATAGAATGCCCTCAACTGATATGAGTATCGTCTGCTTTTTCCAGTTTTAAGCCGTTTCAGACGCATTATAAAATTTGAAAAACCAGATTTATAGCCGATAACATTGTTTTCGTGTTGTCGATACAGCGTAGTTTGCTCTTTGTCGTAAACCACTTTGCCAAAGGCGGTCGCAATCGTGTAAGTCCAAGAGTCGTGAACATAAATGTCCTCGCTGAAATGAAGTCTTAACAGTTTTATAAGTTCAGCGTTGCAAACCTGTGTGTGACCAACGCAAACATTTTGTATCATCGCATTGTAGAATGTCAAAGGTCGTTTGGGAATCAGAGTGTGACCTGTGATTTTCAATTCGTTGGTTGTAAGAGAAGAGGAGGCGGCATAGAGATTAGGAACAGAGTTGTCAAGTTTGTCAAGAGAAGCACGCGCTCTTTCGAGTTTACAAGGAAGCCATACATCGTCTTGGTCACTGAACGCGAAATACTTGCAATTCAAATCACAACCGAGAACAAGTTCGTGCATACTTGCGTTTAGTCCTATGTTTTCGCCCTCAATGAGTTCAAAACCATATTTGTCAACATATTCTTTTAAAATAGCCACTGTGTTATCAGTAGAACCATCATCACGAATCAGCACCTTTACTTTATCAAATCCATCGAGGGAAAGATAACTGTCAAGTTGTTCGCGTA
>JAZSDJ010000183.1:0-4846 GCA_045531105.1 Eubacteriales bacterium
CTTATATTTTACCACATGTACGCTTTCGTTGTCAATCAGCACAATAGCCGAAAACATTTTCTTGATTTTGTGCATTTTGCACAAACACCACGAACGTTTTGCCTTTCCAGAGAAAACAAAAAGAACGGGAAAAAGCCCGTTCTTTTTGGATTTATTTGTTATTATTCTTCGGTTTCGTCGTCTGATGTGTCTGAATTTTCATCTTCTTCATCATCTCCATCGGTTTGAGCGCTTTCGTCTTGGTAACCGATTCCTATACCTATTCCCGAGAATGATGAGGTTGCAGGTTCAGAATCGCTATCGTCATACATTGAGCCACCAAACGCTGGTGTGTTCTCTGTATAATCATTTTCTTCCTCTTCTTCGGCTTCTTGCGCTTTTTTAGCCGCTTCTTGTGCCTTTATATATTCTTGAACCTTTCTCTTCTTTTCATCCGCTCTCTTCTTAAACACAAGCGAATAAAGAGCGATGCCAGTACAAGCAAGAATTACAACCGCAGATGCAACCGCTGCAATTATAAGTGGTGTATTGTCTTTCTTAGGAAGTTTTGGAATTTGAACTGTTTTATCTCCCTCTCCACACTCATATACGCAACTGAAAAGTTCGTAACCAACATTCTTTTCAGACGCAGGAAGTATCACTGTTCCTTTTACTGGGTAAACATGACGCGCAGGGCGTTCAAATGAGCAGTTGTTACAAACTCTATCGCACTCAAAGGAATAGGTGTGTGCCGCTGTTCTTGTCGCCTGACAAGAATTACATTCCGTGTCACAAGGTGTATCGTATAAGTGGTTTGGCAAGAATGTGCTGTCTGTTTCCGCTGTTCTTGTATAACGACAATCTCTACATGTTGCTGTACATCTGTTAGGGTAATTGTGGTCTTTTGTGGTTTCTCTTTTTGTTCCACATGTATTACATGTGTCGTCACACTCTGCATTGTTTGTGTAAATGTGTCCTATTGTTGTAGTTCTCTTTTTACCACAAACGTCACAGAACTCATCACAATCAATTTCTCCTGTGTATTGGTGAGGTGGAACTTCTCTTTTACCTTGACAAGGGTCACATGTGTCGTCGCATGCGTTGTCGTATATATGTTCTACTGTTGTAGTTCTCTTTTCAAAACAATCGTCACAATATTCATCACAGTCTGATTTGTATGTGTGAGTTGATTTAATAGGGGTTCTTTTTGCGCCTGCACATTTTTCACAGACAGTTGCACAATCGGAACGATAGGAGTGACCAGCAACTACTCTTGGCTTTTTACAGTCATTACAGTCAATGTCGCAATCGTGGTCATAGTTATGGTTGCCTTCATTGAAAATTTCATCGCAGGTTAAACAATCTTGATAGTGAGTTTCTTCATCATATATCCATTTAAGGTCGTGTTGCTTTTTAGGAATGTCGTCTTCTTTTGTTGCGCCACAACTACAAGAATAGTTTCCTCTACCTTTTTCCTGACAAGTTTCTTCTTGAATTGTGCTTACAAGACGCCAGTCATGCTCGCCTTGATATTGGTTCGCTTCAATTTCCCAAATTGGGTGGTTACCCTCTTGATTACAAGTTACTTCAATTTCAACTGTTTCAATTAGTTTTTGGAAATCGGAAAGGTCGAAAACAACTTCTTTTTGCGCAGCGCCTGGTGTGATTTCAAACACCTTCGCTTCACTTTTATCAGTAGGGTGAGCATAGAATTTAAGAGATGCGCCAAATGGTTTGTTTGCTAATCCTGTTGTACCAGATGCGACACCAGATGATGTTGCAGAAATTATTGTTACAACAACTTCTTCAAGCATAACACCATTTCCTTCAAAACGAATTATGATTGGAAATTTAGTTTCTTTTTCAGAAGATTTGATACCCGTATCTTTGCTTCCGTCCTTTAAACTTGCAAGATATTCGGATACATTTTCATCTTCCGTTCGTGCCTCGATTGTTGAACTGCCTATAATATTTACTTTTTGTCTTCCACATTGCGACGGAGTCGTATCTGCAAACGCCGAGGTCAAAAGCAAACAGCAAAGCATTAATATTACAAACGAAATTGTAAGTATTCTTCTCATATGTATCTCCCATTGTTTTATATACTTTTACATATAATATTTTATCATACGAGAGCGAATTTGTCAACAATATACAAAAATATAGATTAAATAAAAAAGAAGAGATTTTGCATTTCTGCAAAATCTCCGCTTTTTATTAAATATTAGTCAACAAGTTTAATGAGAGCCATTTCAGCGGCGTCACCGCGTCTTGGTCCGAGTTTGTAAACTTGTGTGTAACCTCCGTTACGGCTTTCGTACTTAGGAGCGATTTCGTCAAAGAGTTTCTTTACTACGTCTTCCTTTGTAATGTATCCAAGAGCCTCACGGCGTGATGCAAGAGTATTTGTCTTGCCAAGTGTTATCATTTTATCGGCTACTGCGCTAAGTTCTTTTGCTCTTGCGTATGTGGTCTCAATTTTGCCTGTTTCAAGAAGCAAAGTTACCATGCCACGAAGCATAGCGATTCTATGAGCGGTAGGTCTGCCGAGTTTTCTGTTTCCTGCCATTGAATTCTTCCTCCTTTGGTGTTAAAGAAGATTAGTCCTCTTCTTTTCTAAGTTCAAGACCGAGAGATGCGAGTTTCGCTATTACTTCCTCGAGGGACTTCTTACCGAGGTTCTTAACCTTTATCATATCCTCTTCGGTACGATTGATAAGGTCTTCTACATTATCAATGCCTGCGCGTTTCAAGCAGTTGAAACTTCTTACAGACAAGTCAAGTTCATCAATGGTCATCTCAAGTACTTTTTCTTTAATGGTTTCTTGTCTTTCAACAAGTGTTTCCATTCCTCTTGCTTCGTCAGAAAGTTCTACAAGCAAGGTGAAATGATCGTTGAGGATCTTGGCCGCAAGCGATATAGCCTCTGTTGCGTTGATTGTGCCGTTTGTCTCTACTTCCATTGTAAGTTTATCGTAGTCTGCGATGCTTCCTACACGGGTACTCTCAACAGAGTAACTTACATTATAAACAGGTGTGTATATTGAGTCAACAAATATTGTTCCTACTGGAATAATTGCGTTGCTCTTTATATGGTCTGTTTTATTCTTATCTTGTGATACATATCCACGTCCGCGTTCGAAGGTGAGTTCCATATAGAAATGTGCGCCTTCGCCTACTGTTGCGATATGCAAGTCTGGATTGAATATTTCGAGGTCGGCATCATGTTTAATGTCACCAGCAGTAACCTCACATGGACCTGTTACATCGATAAACGCTGTCTTTGTAACATCGCCATAGATTTTTGGAATGATTCCTTTAACATTAAGAACGATTTCTGTTACGTCTTCTGTTATGCCTTCAATGGTTGAAATTTCGTGAATTGCACCATTGATTTTAATGCTGGACACTGCATAACCTGGAAGAGAACTGAGAAGTACTCTTCTGAGTGAGTTTCCAAGGGTTGTTCCAAATCCTCTTTCGAGAGGTTCGATAATAAATTTACCTTTTCTGCCGTTATCGCTTTCACCCATAACAGTAATATTTGGTTTTTCAATTTCAATCATCATAATAATTAATAATCCTCCTTGTGTGAATAATGGTTTTCTTTTTCTCAATCATGAGAGGAGTTTTACGCTACATAATTATTCATCTCACTGTACCTGCGCCTTTGGCGCAGTATCCACAGAAGGTGGATTTGTACAGCAGACAAAGAACGATTATTATTTAGAGTAAAGTTCGATGATAAGTTGTTCGTTGATCTCGAAGTCGATATCGTCACGCTCTGGCATTGCGATAACCTTTGCGCTTCCGTTTCCGAGTTCAAGCCACTTTGGTGCGATTTGGTCTTTCATTCCCTCAACGAGAGATTTGAGTTTTGGTGATTCTGTTTCTTTAACAGCGATTACGTCACCAACTTTAACAAGGATTGAAGGGATATTTGCCTTGTGGCCATTCAATGTGAAGTGACCATGAAGAACGAGTTGACGTGCTTCTTTATGGCTTGCTGCGAGTCCCATTCTGAATACTACGTTGTCAAGTCTTCTTTCAAGAAGTCTGAGCAAGTTTTCACCTGCGATACCCTCTTGGTTATCCGCTTTCTTGTAGTAGTTCAAGAATTGTTTTTCGAGTACGCCATAGTATCTCTTTGCCTTTTGTTTTTCTCTCATTTGAGTACCATACTCAGTGAGTTTCTTCTTTGCTGCGCCGTGCTGACCAGGAGCAGATTTTCTTCTATCCAATGCGCATTTGCCAGAAGTGCAACGTTCACCTTTAAGGTAAAGTTTGTGTCCTTCTCTACGGCAAAGTTTGCATGAAGGTCCTGTATATCTTGCCATTTTTTGTTCCTCCTTACAGATTAAACGCGTCTGCGCTTTGGTGGTCTACAACCGTTGTGTGGGATTGGTGTTACATCTTTAATCATTGTAACTGTAAGTCCTGCGGTTGAAAGTGCACGAATTGCGGATTCACGACCTTGACCTGGGCCTTTTACATAAACCTCAACGGTCTTCATTCCGTGCTCCATTGCTGCTTTTGCAGCGGCTTCTGCTGCCATTTGTGCAGCGAATGGGGTTGATTTTCTTGAACCCTTGAAGCCGAGTTCGCCTGCTGATGCCCATGATACTGCATTGCCGGCTACGTCAGTGATGGTTACTATTGTGTTATTAAATGTAGAACTGATGTGAGCGGCACCTTTTTCAATGTTCTTACGCTCACGACGTCTTCTAACAACTTTCTTATCGTTTGCCATTTGCTACACTCCTTATTTCTTCTTGTTCGCTATCGTCTTTGCAGGACCTTTTCTGGTTCTTGCATTTGTTTTGGTTCTTTGTCCTCTTACAGGCAAACCTTTTCTATGTCTAGTTCC
>JAZSDJ010000146.1:0-2674 GCA_045531105.1 Eubacteriales bacterium
CCTCCACCTTTGGTGGCCCTTTCAATAGTTCTTTGCGCTGAGCGTTTGGCGTCTGTTTCGCGCTTATCATAAAGTTTTTTACCTTTACAAAGCCCAAGTTCAACCTTCACCCTTGAACCTGAAAAATAAAACGCAAGAGGAATTAGTGAGTAGCCCTCACAATTAACTTTACCATTGAGTTTTAAAATCTCTTTTTTGTGCATAAGCAAGCGCTTGCTTCTCATTGGGTCTTTGTTAAAGATATTTCCCTTTTCATAGGGGCTTATATGAATTCCAAGGGCATAAAGTTCGCCATTATAGATTTTGCAAAACGAGTCTTTAAGGTTTACTTGCCCTTGTCTTACTGATTTTACCTCTGTACCGAAGAGTTCTATGCCCGCTTCGTACTTCTCGATTACAAAATAATCGTGATAGGCTTTTTTGTTTTGAGAAATTATTTTTACGCCTTTTTCAGCCATAGTTCTCTCCTTTCAAGATTTTAGTTTGCTATCACAGTATACCACAAAGTCTTTTTGATTTCAAGTAGTTATAATATTTTATTCGTCCCGTAATTGTTGACATTTTTTTCGCTTTATGATACAATTTTTCCAGTAAGTTTTTGTGAGGTGCGTATGGATTACAAAATTGTTTACTCCTCTCGGCGCTCGATTGCAATTCAAGTAAACAAGGCTTGTGAGGTAATTGTACGCGCCCCTTATGGAATTTCAAAGGACAAAATTGAAGCGTTTGTGAACAGAAGTCAAGGTTGGATTGAAAAGCATATTCAAAGGCAATCTGATTTCAATGTTTCTCACAAAGAACCAAGCGAGACTGAACTTGAAAGATTAAAGGCGCTTGCTTTGGCTGTTTTGCCATCAAAGGTTGATTATTACTCAAAAATTATGGGTGTTATGCCTATTTCAGTTTCTGTAAACAAGGCAAAAACTCGCTTTGGAAGTTGTTCAAGTAAAGGAAAAATTAATTTTTCTTGTAGGCTTATGGCTTTTCCAAATGAAGCGATTGATTATGTTGTTGTTCACGAACTTGCGCATTTAAAACACTTAAATCACTCAAAGGATTTTTGGAATTTCGTTGGCAGATTTATTCCCGATTACAAAGAAAGGAAAAAACTTTTAAAGGCTTGATTTATGAAAATAGTAATTTTGGATTATGCTACACTTGGCTACGACCTTGACTTGTCAGGGGCTAAACGATTTGGCAATGTTATAAAATATGAAAAAACCTCTCAAAGTGAGGCTCGCGAAAGGATTTTAGATGCTGATATTGTTATTGTAAACAAGGTGAAAATGGTTCGCGAGGTTTTAGAAGATGCGAAAAATTTGAAACTTATTTGCGAAACTGCAACTGGATTTGACAATATTGATATTGACTACTGTCGTCAAAGAGGTATTTTGGTGGCAAACACTCCTGCTTATTCAAGTTCTTGTGTTGCACAGGTTACGGTGTCTATGGTGTGTTCTCTTGCTACGCATTTAAGGGAATATGAGGACAATGTTTCATCTGGCGAATATACTGCGCTTGGAAATGCAAATTGCCTTGTGCCTGTATATCACGAATTGTGTGGCAAAACCTGGGGAATTATCGGTTTTGGTAATATTGGAAAAGCGGTTGCTAAAATTGCAGAGGCTTTCGGTTGCAAAATCCTTGTTAACAAGCGTACAAAAATAGATGATTATGAGTGCGTTGATTTAGACACGCTTTTGAAAAACAGCGATATAATTTCCATTCATTGTCCTTTGAACGAACAAACAAGAGGAATGATTGGCGAGCGCGAACTTGATTTGATGAAAAATGATGCTATTGTTATAAATGTTGCCCGTGGGGCAATTTGGGACGAAGATGCAGTTGCCGAAGCGGTTTTGGCTGGCAAAATTGGCGCTATCGGTTGTGATGTATTCTCTCACGAACCGATTGAAAAGAACCACCCATTTTCAAAACTTTACGGGCTTAAAAATGTGTCTTTGACTCCTCATATGGCTTGGGGGTCTTATGAGTCAAGAATGAGATGCTTCAACACTGTGCTTTCAAATATTGAGGCTTATTTGAATGGCACACCTACTAATATTGTTAATAAATAATTTAAAAATAGGGCAAAATATGCCCTGTTTTTTATTGACACTTATGTAAATATATGTTAGAATGAAATTACAAACTTTTATCTATAAGACAATTTTATTCATCAAAGGAGAAAGAAAAATGAACAAATGTCCAAAGTGTGGGCAAGAGGTGGACGGAAATTTTTGTTCTAATTGTGGAACGAATTTGACTAACACGCCAACATGTCCAAAATGCAACGCGGTTATGACGGGACGCTTCTGTTCTAACTGTGGCTATGACAAGGAGAATCCAAATGGGAAATCTACTTTTTCGTCATTTGCTAACAAAGCAAAAAATATTTTTAATAAGTGTAAGGATTTTGTTTTAAAACACAAGGAAGCCTTTTTGACGGGTGCTATTGCTCTCGCTTGTGTTATAGGCTTGATTATTTTAGTTGTATGCTTGTCCAATATATATAGAGTTGGCAAGGTTTCTGAAATTGAAATTGGTATGAGCGAACAACAAGTAATTGATATTTTGGGAGAACCTACTGAAAAATCCGAATGGGGCGAATGGTACTGGTATGAGGACAAAGTATCAAAGAAAATAGAAAAAGCAGAAAAAATGCTTGAAGATG
>JAZSDJ010000191.1:0-2220 GCA_045531105.1 Eubacteriales bacterium
TGGCTACGATCCGACTTGTTAGATTTTTTGCATATAATCAAAGGAAAATGTTTACCATTGATGAAATTCTTGAATATATGCATTTGAAAAATAAGGTTGCCGAGAATACATTTTCTTCTTACATATCAAATATAAATTCAAAATGTTATGCTCAAAAAAGAGAAGACATTATTTTACGAACCAGTTATGGTTATGGAATAACAAGCGTGACTGGACAATTTAAACCATAAAAAACTCCTTGAAAAATCAAGGAGTTTTTTTAATTTTATTCGGATTCATCGCTATAAGTAATATATCTTTCTGCTTGCGCAGAGAATAAATCGTAATATTTACCACGCAATGCCATAAGTTCGAAATGATTTCCCATCTCAACAATTTCACCTTGTTCAAGAACAATTATTACATTTGCTCTTGTGGCACTTGACAAGCGATGAGAAACGAAAATAGTAGTTTTATCTTTTCTCAAATTGTCAAATTGATTGAAAATTTGTTGTTCTGCAAAGGCGTCAAGAGAAGCGGTAGGTTCATCGAGAATAAGAATGTCTGAATCCGCAAAAAACGCTCTTGAAACAGCGAGTTTCTGCCATTGACCTATTGAAAGTTCGGCACCATCTTGCTCAAAAAACTTCGAAAGATATGTATCGTAACCTTTTGGAAGGTTTTTTATAAATTCAGAAGCACCACTTTGTTCTGCCGCTTGAATCATATCTTTTTCATAATTATCAACTTTTGTTATATCTCCAAAGCATATGTTTTCTTTTGCTTGAATTGCATATTTTCCAAAATCTTGAAAGATAATTCCATAAAGCGAATAAAGTTCTTTCAAGTCATATTCGCGTATATCTTTTCCATCTAAAAGAATTGTACCTTCGGTAGGGTCGTAAAGTCTTGTTAAAAGTTTAATGAGAGTAGTTTTTCCTGCACCGTTTAATCCAACTAAAACAGCGGTGTCTCCACCTTCAAGTTTGAAGTTGATATTTTTTAAAACGTATTTTTTTATTCCAGGATATGTGAAATAAACATTTTTAAATTCGATAGTGTGTGATACGCGTTTTTCAACTTTTCTTGGAGATTCAAGAGTAGGAACTATTTGTGGTTTTACTTTATCGAAGGCAATCATATTATCTATAAAAAGAGTTCCTTCGTATATGGTCGCTGTTGCCGAAACAATAGCGCCTACACAACTTATAATAGAATTCAACGCACCTGAATAAAGAGAAAAGTGACCGACAGTGAGTTCGTTAGAACCAGGGCCGACTTGGCTTGCAATAGCAAAAAACAACGCAGCATTAATTAGTGCGGAAACAAGAGTGATAAGAAGATGCCAAATGGTTTCACGAACCATTAACTTCTTTAATCCCTTGTAATATCTGTCAAAGGTAGATTGGAACTTGCCAATAAAAATATCAGCAAGGTTAAAAATTCTTACTTCTTTTACAAGATCTTTGTTTGTAACTACTGCGGAATAATATTCCATAAGTCGTCTTTCTTTGGAATGGCGACGCATATAAAGGAAATTTTTTCTTCCATAAATAAAGCGTATTATTGCAGCAGGGAGAGCAAAAACGATGATGAAAAGAGGAGCGAATGGACTAAAATTTGCTAAAACAACAATAAAAGAAATTACGCTTATAAGATTGCTAAACATTGTAAAGGTTGAACTGAGAATTTGTACAGGCCTAAAACTTGCTTCGCGACAAGCATTTTCAAATTTTTCATAAAATTCGGGCAAGTCAAATTGCGCGAGGTCAATCTCTCGGGATTTAGATATGATTTTAACCTTGATATGGTTAACAACTTTTTCGCTTAAAATCTTAATGATTGCAGCATAAATAGTAGAAAATACGCCTTGAACAAGAAAATATGCAAGTTGTAAAATAATCCAAAATTCTATATTTGATTCATTTCCTCGAAAAGCGTCAACCAAGGAGTTAATCAATTCTGCGGAAACGAATGCACCAAAAACAGGAGTTATTCCATTAAAAATGGAAGAGAATGCCATCGCAAACAATATTAATGGATTAGTTTCCCAAACGAGTTTAATGATATATGCATATCTTGAAAAAAATCCGCTAATTTGCTTACCAATGTATTTTGGATAATCTTTTATAGATTTTGGCTTGTCTGGGTTCGAAACATTCTTAAAATGTGGAGGAGGTCCAAACATTAAAAAACTTCCTTTCAAAAAATATTAAGAATTCCTTATGAATGATAAAGATA
>JAZSDJ010000032.1:0-26654 GCA_045531105.1 Eubacteriales bacterium
CTGGTATGAGGACAAAGTATCAAAGAAAATAGAAAAAGCAGAAAAAATGCTTGAAGATGCCCTTGAATCAGAAAATGAAAGCAAGATTGAAAAGGCAATCGAAAAATACGATAAAATGTAT
This sequence comes from Eubacteriales bacterium, assembly GCA_045531105.1. Taxonomy (GTDB): domain Bacteria; phylum Bacillota; class Clostridia; order Oscillospirales; family CAG-272; genus RGIG2000. The sequence continues at coordinate 122 of JAZSDJ010000032.1, forward strand.
GAGGAAATCGAAGAAACTCCTTATAGCATGATTATCATAAAATTTGAAACCATCATAGATAGCGCAACAAACAAGGAAATCAAAAAGGTAAGCTCCGTTTTTCTTGACAAGAAGCATTTATACGACGAGGACAACTCATATGCTACAACCGACAAAGAGATAAAAAAGGTTAAGCTAGATATTGAGTCGATAGAGGGAATAAAATCCGTTGACAAGGATAACAACACAGAAAGCGTTGAGTATACAAATCTCGAAAACGACATTTTTTATTCCATTAAATACAGAGATGGAAGCTACTATTGCGATATGCTATCCCCTTCTTCCTTGAAAATTGCAGAGGAAGGCTCTAATTCTGTAAAAATCACTTGGACTGACTATTATGATCTTGGTGAGTATTCTGTTACAAAGCCAACAAGCCTAATTCTTCGAGAAATCGAGGGTGGTGTTGTATACGAAAATAATGTTCTGATTTCTTGCAACGCTTCTGTAACCGAGTTAACAATTAAAGATGGAACAACTGGAATAACATGTTATCTAAATGCGTCTAAAATAATCGTTCCTAAAAGCGTCAAAAAGATTGACACTTTATTTTCTAACGCAGATGTGTATTATTTAGGAAATCTAGAGGACTGGTTGAATATTTCTTTTCTTCAAAATAAAGCTCCATATGATCTTGCACATTATTTTGGCGCGCCTTATAATCTTTATTTCAACAATGTCCTTGTCAAAGATGTTATAATTCCTGATTCAATATCGACTATACATCAATGCGCTTTTGCAAACGCATCAATTACAAGCGTAAGCATACATGACAACGTGTCTTCAATTGGGGATTATGCCTTTGCTGGTTGTTCATTTACTAATTTAAATCTTTCAAATGTCGGTATAGGTGACAACGCGTTAGGACGTTGTTTTATAAAAAATTTACACATTGGAAAAAATGTCGAATATTTTGGATCTTATATGAATCCTTTTAGAAACACACTTTTTTCTAACATAGAAATTGATCCTCAAAATGAATTTTTTTGGGTTTCAAATAATGCCGTATATCTAAATACTTATGAAGACGGATTTATCAATTGGATAAAAGACATTTTTGGACAACGAGATATAGAGTCCGTAAATTTGATTGCTTATTTTGGCCAAGAAGACCATCTTGATATAGCAAATGGAACAACCTCAATTCGCAGCAATTTTTCTATGACAAATAAATTAAAAAGCATTAGTATTCCTGATACGGTAGTCTATATTGATTATCGTGCCTTTGAAGGGTGCTCTTCTCTAGAAAAAATTGTTATACCTAATACTGTTGAAAAAATTGACACTTCAGCCTTTGTAGGTTGTGATAGTCTTAGAGAAATCTATAACCTTTCAAAATGCGTTCTAAATGAAGATGAAATTCGTCGTTATCTTTCTCGAAATATTGCAATTTACACATCACTTGAAGAAAAAGATGATTTTACAGTTGGAGACTATGTATTTTCAGTTATCGATAAAAAATGTTATCTTTACGAATATATTGGAGACGATGAAGATATTATTTTACCCGCTACATTTAAGGGCCAAAATTATTCTATTCACAAAAATGCATTTTCAAACAACAACAAAATAAGAAGCATCGTGTTTCCTGATGGATTGATTTCAATTGAAGCGGGAGCATTCGAAAATTTGAAAATTGAAGAAGTGACAATACCAGCATCTGGTCTCTCTATTTTAAACGACTTTAACCGTTACTCGTCTTCTGATTCCACAAGCCTAACAAAAATCACAATTGGTGATGGTGCAACGATAAATGGCATGTTATACATTAATAGACTCTTAACTTTAAAGAGTGTATATATTCCCAACACTGTAACCGAAATTGGAGATTATGCTTTTAGTGGTGATTTTTACAATTACGCTGAGCACTACGAAGATGGGTTTCCTAAATGTGTAATTTATTGTGAATCTGATGAACAGCCTGATGGCTGGATCTATTCTTGGAATTGCGATATCTATGGAAGTGGTTTAAGTGCTCCTACGATATGGGATGTTGGAGAAATAAACACTACTAAGGACGGAATTGATTGGATTGTAAAAAATTCAGATTCAGGAAACGCAGTAATAACAAATTATTATGGTGAAGCAGAAGAATTGGTATTACCATCTGAGTTAAACAATCTTCCAGTTACCTCTATAGAAAGCTGGTCTTTTATATATTGTTCAAATCTCGAAAGTGTTGTTATACCAAATAGTATAATCCATATAGGAAGTGAAGCGTTTAAGGCTTGTGACTCACTTGCTATTTATTGCGAAGCAACCAGCGAACCTAGTGGTTGGGATTCAGGCTGGAACTCCTCTAGTCCTGTATATTGGTATAGCGAGAATGCGCCTACATCTGACGGAAATTATTGGCACTATGATAGCAATGGTAATATTGTAGTTTGGTAAAGAATTAAATAGTAAAACAACTGCGAAATTTAGTTCGCAGTTGTTTTTGCGTATTATTTCAAATTATTTTCATTTTAGTATTGATATATTTTTATTTTTTTGTTAAAATATATTATTAGAAGAATTTTATGGCAAGTTATTGTCTTTATTGAGAGGTACTTATGAGAAAGGTTGCTTTTATAAACGGACAAATTTTCAATTCAACAACAGAGGCTTTTGTTTCCGCTACCGTGCTTTGTGAGGACGGTTTTATAACTGATGTCACACGCGATGAAGTGCCTTATGATTTTGAAATTGTTGACCTTAACGGAAAATATTTAATACCTGGTCTTATTGATGTTCATACTCACGGCATTGGTGGCTATGATTTCAACTTTGCAAAGGAAAATGAAATTCCGTTTATGTGTTTGGATTATGCGCGCATGGGTACAACTTCTATTATGGCTACTCTTGCATCTGACACAATGTCACATCTTATAAATTCTGTTTTCGCTATCAATCAAAACAGACTTCACGCAAGACCTGCCTGTGCTAACATTATTGGTATTCATATGGAAGGCAGATACCTCAATCCAGACAAGAAAGGCGCGCACGCGCTTGAACTTCTTGCAAAGCCAAATGTTGATGAACTCTGTTCTCTCGTTTCGGCTATGATGCCACCACCTATTCATGTTTCAGTTGCTCCCGAGGTTGAGGGTGGAGATGCTTTTATAAAGAAAGCGGTTGAACTTGGCGCGACTATTGGTATCGCTCACACAAATGCTACATATGAACAAGCAAAAAGGGCTTTAAAACTTGGCGCTCGTTCGTTTACACATACATTCAACGCAATGACACAAGTACACCATCGAATGCCGGGTGCGGCTGTATGTTCTCTTACCTCTGACGAGGCTTATTCTGAAATCATCGCTGACGGAGAGCATTTGCATCCCGCTATGGTTGAACTTGCATACAAATCAAAAGCGAAGGACAAACTTGTTCTTATAACTGATTCACTTGCGGCAACTGGTTCTCCTGACGGAAATTATGAAATTGCAGGAACTAAGGTTGTTGTTAAGAACGGAGTTGCTATAAATGAACACGGCGTTTTGGCTGGTAGCACTCTTACGATGTTTAAGGCTGTTAAGAATATGATGAAGTTCTGTGGCATTTCGCTCTGCGAGGCACTTAAATACGCGACTATCAATCCTGCTAATATGGTCAAGGCTGATTTCGTTGGCAGAATTGCAAAATGTTGTCGCGCCGACTTTATTGTAATAGAAGATATTGACAACCCAGAGATTGACACGGTTTATGTAGGCGCTCAAAGGGTTATAAAGGAGTAAAAAATGGACAAGAAATTTTATATGACAACTGCTATTGCTTATGCATCCGCTAAACCTCACTTTGGTAACACATATGAGGTTATCGCTGCTGATGCTTATGCAAGATATAAAAGACAAAGAGGCTTTGATGTGCGCTTTATGACAGGTACTGACGAGCACGGACAAAAGGTGGAAAACCTCGCAAAAGAGGCAGGTGTTTCACCACAAGAGTATGTTGATAATATTTCAGGAGTTATCAAGGGTGTTTGGTCGCTTATGAACTCATCACACGACCATTCGATTCGCACAACTCACGATTATCACAAAAAGGCTGTTAAGAATATTTTCAAAAAACTTTACGACCAAGGCGACATTTACAAAGGTTCGTATGAGGGTTGGTATTGTACCCCTTGCGAGTCATTCTTTACTGAAACTCAACTTGTTGATGGAAAATGCCCCGACTGTGGTCGTGAGGTTTCAAAGGCGAGCGAGGAAGCGTACTTCTTCAAAATGAGCAAGTATGCAGACAGACTTATGAAACATATTGATGAACACCCAGAGTTTATTCAACCTGAAAGCCGTAAAAACGAAATGGTAAACAATTTTTTGAAGCCAGGACTTCAAGACCTTTGCGTTTCAAGAACTGCTTTTTCGTGGGGTATTCCTGTCGATTTTGACCCTAAGCATATCACTTATGTTTGGATTGACGCATTATCAAACTATATAACAGGACTTGGCTACGACCCAGCGAACGAGGTTCAACCTGAACTTTTCCAAAAATACTGGCCTGCTGATGTTCATATTATTGGTAAGGACATTGTTCGTTTCCACACGATTTATTGGCCAATTATGCTTATGGCTCTTGGTCTTCCTCTTCCTAAAAAGATTTTTGCTCACCCTTGGTTCAAGTTTGGCGTTGACAAGATGTCAAAATCAAGAGGAAACGTTGTTTATGCCGATGAACTTGCTGAAAAGTTCGGTGTTGATGGTGTAAGATATTATGCAATTTCTGAAATGCCTTATGCAAACGACGGAAGTATCACTTATGAAAGTGTTATTACTCGTTACAATATGGACCTTGCTAACAATCTTGGCAACCTTGTAAGTCGTACTATCGCTATGACTAAAAAATATTTTGACGGGGTTATTCCTCAACCAAACGAAGAAACTGACCTTGACAAAGAACTCAAAGACGCTTGCGCTATCGCTTACAAAAAGGTTTGCGATTATATGGACGATTACCATATGGCGGATGCAACTGCATCTATTTTCGAAATGCTCAGTCGTGCTAACAAATATATTGACGAAACAACTCCTTGGATTTTAGCAAAGAGCGAGGAAACAAAGCCACGCTTGGCTACTGTTATTTACAACCTCTTAGAGGCTATAAGAATTGGCGCTGTCCTTCTCTCTCCATTTATTCCTGCGACTTGTGAGGAAATCTTTAAGCAAATCAACACAAATCTCACATCTTATGCTGATGTTGAATTTGGAAAACTTCAAAGTGGTGTAAATGTTGGTGAAAGCAAGATTTTGTTCAATAGAATTGACGAAAAAGCACTTCTCGAACAAATTGAGGCTGAAAAGAAGGCAAAAGAAGAGGCTGAAAAACCTATCGAAAAGCCAGAGGGTTGCGCTATTATAACTATTGACAAATTCGCAGAGGTTGAACTTCGTACAGCGCAAATTATCGCTTGTGAAAAAGTTCCAAAAGCGAAAAAACTTTTGAAACTTCAAGTTGACCTTGGCTACGAAAAGCGTCAAGTTGTGTCGGGAATTGCAAAATTCTATGAGCCAGAGGACCTTATCGGCAAAAAGGTTATTGTTGTTGCTAACCTTGCGCCCGCTACTCTTTGTGGAATTGAGTCAAATGGTATGCTTTTGGCATCAGGCGAGGAAACTGTAAGAGTTGTATTCCTTGACAAAGATACACCTAATGGTGAAAGAGTAAGATAAAGGACAAAAAGAGATTTTTCCGAAAGGTTAAATCTCTTTTGTAAATTATTATGATTAAATTGTTTGACACTCACGCGCATTGTGATGATGAGCGTATAAAAAATGGATTTTCGGGTGGTGTAGATTCTTTTATTGAGCATCAGTTTGAAAATGGTATTGGCGCTATTGTAAACATTGGCACAAATCTTGAAAATTCGATGGCAAGCATTGAACTTGCCGAAAAATTTGACAATGTTTATGCCTCTTGCGGTATTCATCCTTATGATATAAGATTTTACGACAATGTCGAAAAAACTCTTTTTGAACTTGAAAAACTTTTATTTTGTGAAAAGGTTGTCGCGCTTGGTGAAATTGGGCTTGATTATCATTACGAGGACACTGATAAAGAAAAGCAAATGGAATTTTTCATGGCGCAGATGTCACTTGCGAAAAAACTTGGTGTTCCTGTCATTATTCACGACAGAGACGCTCATGGTGACTGCATGAATGTGATAAGAGATTTTCCCGAAGTGAGTGGGATTTTTCACAGTTTTTCAGGCTCGGCTGAAATGGCAAACGAACTAGTTTCACGCGGTTGGTATATTTCCTTTTCTGGTCCTGTGACCTACAAAAACGCGCGAAAGGTAGTTGAAGCGTGCGCCACTGTCCCTCTTGACAAATTACTTATCGAAACGGATTCTCCTTACTTGCCTCCCGTTCCTCACAGAGGGGAGATGAACCACCCACATTATGTTTCTCTCACTTGTTCAAAAGTGGCAGAAATCAAAGGGCTTTCTTTTGAGGAAGTGGCAAAAATCACTTTTGAAAACGCTATGAAGGTATATAGAATAAAATGATTTCATATTGTTACTATGAGGTGATAATATGGAAAAGTACGACAAGGGTTATGTTGTCAAATTCTTCTTTTACGCTTGCGTTATTGTGATTTGCATTTTTGCTGTTAGTTTTTTATTCTCTAAGGCGATGAATAATCGCGATATTGAAAGTGCTTCGGGTGATGACTACGACGGGGTCGTTTATGTTATTGATGCAGGTCACGGTGGCGAGGATGCTGGGGCGATTGCATCTGACGGAACGCTTGAAAAAGATTTAAACCTTCAAATTTCCAAACTTATAAAGGTGCTTTGTGATTTGAATGGTACTCGCGCTGTTTTGACAAGAGATAGCGACAATCTTTTATACGATTATTACAACGACCTAAACGATTACACAGGACATAAAAAAGAATATGACCTTAAAAATAGGGTCAAAATTGCGAATGAATTTGAGAACCCCATATTTATCAGTGTTCATATGAACAAGTTTACGCAGACAAAATATAGTGGAACTCAAATTTATTATTCAAAAAATAATCCGTCAAGTCAAATCCTCGCAAGAAGTATTCAAAATATGACAAAAACCTATATTCAGCCAACAAACAACAGGCAGGTAAAGCAGGCAACTTCATCTATTTATGTGCTGAATAACGCTCAATTCCCTGCTGTTCTTATCGAATGTGGTTTTTTATCAAATGAAAAGGAACTTGAAAATTTAAAGACACCTTCATATCAAGCGAAGATGTCACTTGTGATTTTTTCATCGATGATTGGCGCTTTATAGTGTCGTGTTTTTTGTACGATATGGAATTGACACGCGAATATATATATGTTAAAATTTAATAAAGAATTTAAAATCAAAGGAAATAAAAATGAAAAGCAAGACTGTTTATGTATGTACAGAGTGCGATTACCAAAGTCCAAAATTACTTGGTCGTTGCCCTAATTGTAAACAATGGAATACTTTTGTTGAGGAAACTTACGAAAAGCCCGTCGAGGTTAAAATGAAGCGTTCCTCTATCATTTCTGACAGTGAAGAAGCAATTCGCTTTGACGAGTTGGAAATGCCCGAATACATAAGGGCATCTACTGGGATTAGCGAACTCGACAGAGTGCTTGGTGGTGGAATTGTAAACGGAAGCGTAATTTTACTTGCTGGTGAACCTGGTATTGGCAAATCCACCTTGCTTATGCAAATTTGCGCTAAAATTCCGTCAAAAATTCTGTATGTTTCGGGTGAGGAGTCAAAAGGTCAACTAAAACTCCGTTCTGAACGACTTGGAATTGGTGACACGGACACTTTTGTGATGACTGAAACAAATGTTGATACAATAATCAAGCAAACTGATAAAATAGAGCCTGATGTTATAATTATCGACTCTATTCAAACTATGTTTGACCCATCAAACGCATCTATTCCTGGTAGTATAAATCAAGTCAAGGAATGTGCTGTCAAATTTATTGCAAAGGCAAAAAGCCAAGGCATTTCTATAATATTAGTTGGTCATGTGAATAAAGAGGGTATTATCGCAGGTCCTAAGGTTCTTGAACATATGGTTGATGCGGTTCTCTATTTTGAAGGCGAAAGAATGCAATCTTATCGTATTATTCGCGCTATCAAAAATCGTTATGGTTCAACTAACGAAATCGGTGTTTTTGAGATGACTGATACAGGACTTTGCGAAGTGCCAAATCCGTCAGAAATGCTCTTATCTGGTCGTCCAGAGGGGGTTAGTGGAAGTTGTGCTGTATGTATTATGGAAGGCACTCGCCCTATAATCGCAGAAATTCAAGCACTTGCGACTCCTACCTCTTTCCAACAGCCAAGGCGTACTGCAAATGGTCTTGATTATAACAGAGTTTGTCTTATTATTGCAATTCTTGAAAAGCGACTCGGGCTTAAATTTTCATCGTGCGATATTTATCTTAATGTTGTGGGTGGTCTTAAACTTGACGACCCAAGTGTTGACCTCGCTATCGCTCTTGCGCTTATTTCAAGTATTAAAGATATTCCTGTTCCCGCTAATGTTCTTGCAATGGGCGAACTTGGTCTTGCTGGTGAGTGTCGCTCGATTAGCGATATTCAAAAAAGAGTTAGCGAAAGTTATCGTTTGGGATTTGATGTTATTGCAATTCCTCAAAAGACTGACAAATCCAAGCTCAAAATTCCAAAGGGTGTGTCCTTAATTGACATTCGTAGCGTTTACGATGCGCTCTCGCTCTTTAAGGAAAATAACTAACTTAAAAATAAAAAAAGAAAACTCACGCAATGTTCGTGAGTTTTCTTTTTTAGTGTCTACCATTTATTGACTTTTTCACCATATGAGATTCTTTTTAGTTATTGTTCTACCGATGGTGTTGTGCCTGATACAGAGTAACAAGTTACCGTCGAAAGATTCACTCCACCTTTGTCGTATGTGCCACTTGTAGCAGTTTTGTTGTCTTCTGTGACAACCGATTGAACAAATGTTGTTGTGTATGTTTTAGTTTCGTTTTCACCAATTTCAATATCATTTACATAAAGCGCGATTGCAAGTTCAAGATCAAGTGCGTTTCCTATAAAACCATTTATTTTAAATGTTATAGTTGAGTACACTGTGCTTGTTGCACTTACTTGAATTGCATTTTGTGTAATTGTAAGAACTCCATTTTGGAAAAGTTCTGTTGACGCTTGTGCTTGTTCAGAGTTTACATTAAACATAACAACACCAAACTCAACTATTTTTCCAGTTACGTCTTGATATTTTTTAAGCGCGTCGTGGTTTACTTGATAACCACCCGCTATTCCGTGTCCGTTTGTTGTGTCAAGTTTATACGAATAGCCCTTCGCTGTAAAGATCGCCTTAACCACCTCGTCTACAATGTCAAAGCTCGTGCAACCCTCATTAGTGCAGTCCTTACAATATACACCCTCTTTAGTAAATCCGTTTTCGTACTCTATTGTTTCCACGAAGATATGTTTACTTGCGCCTACTATCGTCTTGTTGCAAACCTTACAACTTACTCCATCAAGACAAGACCCCGTGCCTTCATAGTCGTGATTGCCATTGTAAAAGGCATCGCAGGTGCTATAATCATAGACTATGGTGCATTGTGTTGCAGATGTTTCATTAGGATTAAAATCCTTTGCGGATACACACGTGATTTTCGAAGCATCCACATTCGAATAAGCAATCAATATCTGTATTGCGCTGTTCACGTCATCGCTATATGGACCTGTGAAATATATGACAAAATTAGAAGTAGTTGTGCTAAGGTGCAAATTTCTGGAGATTGTGGTTATAGTAGCAGGCATATATATTTCCGAAAGATTAGTGCAATTTGGAAACATCCATTGTCCAAGGCTTGTAACATTTGGAGGCAAAATTACCTTTTTAAGATTAGAACAATTTTTGAAAAGTTCAGCCTTCAATGCAGTTGCCGAGGTTGAGCCTGACATATCAACAATTTCAAGTTTTGTAAGGGACGCAAAAGCTTGTTCCTCAATGTTATCAATGGTAGATGAGGTCTTTATGTACTTCAAGTTTGTCCAAGTCGTTGATATCGATTTCAAAATACATTTCGGGCCCTCAAAAATCTCAATGGCAATAATATCTCCAACGTCATATGTTTTATCGGTGATTTTGGTTAAATCAAATTTAAAGGTTTTATAATTATCATTTTCAACATAGCCAATTTGTGACGTATAATAAATAGATGTAGTTCCATCACCATTGTCCAAAACGGTTCTTGCCGTATCAAGATCCTCGTCTTCATCAAGGTCTATTACATCACCAGCAAAAAGTTTTTCAACTTCAAGTGCGCTTGTGGAAAGAACGAGAATTGACATCACGGCAATCATCATAATCGCAAGTAAAAATAGTTTCTTTTTCATAATTTTTCCTCCTAAATTTATAGCATTTGACATATTGCTGTTTTTATGATATAATAGTTACACTAGTAAATTCAAGAAAGCAATTAACAATTCATTTACACTATTTGACGCATTTTTCAGAGGGGGAACAATGAAAAGTTTTTCATATCACATAAGTGGAGAACACATAGAACATAAAGCGGCAAACAAAAAGTCTAATAATAGAATGTCTACGGAAAATGCTTTGCTTGTCAACTGTACAGGAAAGGTTTCGGTTTTGGAAAACCACATTAACAAAAACATTCGTCGCGATTATTATTTAATCTATGTGCTTTCTGGAAAAATAGAGATTAAAAGTCAAGACGATTCAAAAATGGCAAATGTTGGAGATATAGTTGTTTTTCCACCAAATAAAGAATATGAACTTAAAATTTTTGGAGATAGCGAAAAGAGTTACTTGTGGGTTCATTTTACAGGAATTGCCGCCGAACAAAAGTTGAATTTATATAAAATAGAGCCATTTCCAAAAGTACACAAAACCAACGCAAACAATCACATAAACGAGAAATTTAAAAAACTTTTTGAAGGTTTTTCTAAAAATGATTATTTTAAAATATACGACCTTTCTTCATTGCTTGACAGACTGTTAATTGAGGTTGGCAGAGCGATTGAAACGCAAAAAAATGACAGGCTCATTCTATCGAAGACTATTCGATATATCAATGAGAATTATACTAAGAAAATAAAAATAACTGACCTTGCAAAAACGGAAAATATGTGCGTGACAACATATAATTTGCGATTTAAGGAAATAATGAAAATGCCACCAACAAAATATATAATGAGCCTTAGAATTAATTTGGCAAAAGAATTGCTTGAATCTAGTGATTTTTCAATAGGCGAAATCAGCATAATGTGTGGTTATGACAATTTGCACTTCTTCACTCGTGTTTTTAAAGAGAATGTAGGTGTTCCACCGACTGCGTTTAGAAAGACAATTTAAAAAAGAACGGACGGCGTCCGTTCTTTTTTATGCTTTTTGAAAATGTAAATCGCTTGTGATCGCTGCAATATTTATTAGTAATTTTATTTTGCTATTATCTTTTGGGGAAATTTTACATATAATAAGCAGAGATAGATTTTTAGGAAGGTGATTTTTATGTGTTCTATTTGTGGAATTGTTAATTTCCAAGAAGAAGTTAATTCTTCTAAGATAGTTGAGAAAATGAATGAGAAAATGAGACACAGAGGTCCTGATGAATGTGACATTTTCTCACACACTCATGCTTGTTTTGGTCACAATCGGCTCTCGGTAGTTGACCTTGAAAACGGGCATCAGCCAATGAGTGTTATTTATGGGAACAAGACATACACCATAGTTTACAATGGTGAAATTTACAACTGCGATGAACTTCGAGGCGAATTTGCAAGGTGGGGTGTTGAAACAAAGACAAATTGTGACACAGAGGTCGTTCTTTATTCGTATATTCTTTTTGGTGACGATTGTGCAAATCATTTAAATGGTATTTTTGCGTTTTCCGTTTATGACGGCGAAAAACTTTTTTGCGCCCGTGACCGTTTTGGTGTGAAGCCTTTTTATTACTCGCTTTTAGGTGAAGAATTTGTGTTTGCATCCGAGATAAAAGCGATGCTTTCTCACCCTAAAATACGCCCAGATGTGGACAAAAAAGGACTTTGGGAACTTGTTTATCTAAGCCCAAACTTTGTTTCGGGTAAAAGCGTTTTCAAGGACATATTAGAACTTGAAGGCGGGGAATGTTTGACTTTTGACAGGCATGGTTTTAAAAAGCGTAAGTATTGGGAAATAACGGCTTCTCCTTACTGCAAAGGCAGAGATTTTGCCATTGAGAAAACGGATTTTTTAGTCAGTGATGCGATAAGGCGACAACTTGTGTCAGATGTGCCACTCTGTACGCTTTTATCGGGTGGGCTTGATTCGAGCGTTGTCAGCGCTGTTGCAAGTGAGGAGTATCGAAAAAAAGGCGAAGTTCTTGACACTTATTCTTTTGAATATGAAGGAAACAAGCAAGCGTTTGAAAAAAGCCTTTTTCAGCCAGAGTGTGATGATGATTTCGCACTTTTAGGCGCTAAATATTTGGGTACAAATCACACAGTTTTAACCTGTCCGACAAGCGAACTTTCTTCTCTGTTAGAAAGTGCGACTTTATATCGCGATTTTCCTGGTCAGGCTGATATTGACTCTTCCCTTTTGTATTTCTGTAAAGAGATTAAAAAGCGACACACGGTTGGACTAAGTGGCGAATGTAGTGACGAGATTTTTGGCGGTTACCCGTGGTTTTATCGCTCTGAAATGCTGTTTTCGGATTTCTTTCCTTGGGTTCACTCTCCAAAAATTCGCGCATCTCTTTTCAAGGACGAGAGTGTGTCGGGTCAATGTGGTTTTGACTATATCAAGGGCGTTTATCGCGACACATTACGCGCTTGTCCTGTTTTAAAAGAAGATAGTGACGAGATGAAAACTTCAAGGGTTGCATCTTATCTGTCTGTGAAATTCTTTATGTCTTCGCTTTTGCAACGCAAGGACAGAATGAGTATGGCAAGTGGGGTTGAGATAAGAGTGCCTTTTGCCGACCACAGAATTTTTGAGTTTGTTTTCAATGTTCCCTGGGAGATAAAATTTGAAAACCAAGTGGAAAAATCACTTCTTAGAAACGCGATGATTGGTAGACTTCCTGATGAAATTTTGTGGCGCAAGAAAAGTCCTTACCCAAAAACTCACAATCCACAATATTTGAAAAATGTTTTATCTATTCTTGAAAATCGCCTATCGCGTGGTGGTTATCTTTCTGAAAATCTCGACAAGGGTGCGCTTTATTCGATGCTTGAAAGTGGTAAAACTTGGTTTGGTCAACTTATGGGTGGGGCGCAACTTGTGGCTTGGCTAATTCAATTTGATATCTGGGCAGAAAAATATAATATAAACTTTATCTAATATTTGTGAAATTTAACGCAGATTCTAATGTTTTGATTATTCTAATCAAGTTGTGTGGAGTTTTCTCTGTTAAATTTCAAAAACCTCTTGACTTTATCACTTAGTGTGATAAAATAAGTAAAGTTAGTAAAAATTCAAGAGGTCTTTATGAGAAAAAGTTTTAAAGCGACGCTTAGCGCTTCGTGTATTGGCTATTTCACGCAAGCGATTTTGATAAATTTCCCGCCACTTCTTTTTGTTTCTTTTCAAAAGGATTTTGGGCTTTCCCTCTCGCAACTCAGTCTTGTTATTGCGATGAACTTTTTGACCGAACTTTTAGTGGATTTGATTTGTTCAAAGTATGCGCCTAAAATTGGTTACAGAAAATGCGTTATAACCGCGCAAGTTATGGCAATTATGGGATTGGTTTTATTCCCGACCTTGCCTTTTATGATTGATAACAAACTTTTAGCGCTTATTGTGGCTAATATCTTTTGTGGCATCGGTGGCGGCATGCTTGAAGTTTTGGTTAGTCCTATTGTTGAGGCGTGTCCTACAACAAATAAAAGTGGCACTATGAGCCTTCTTCACTCGTTCTACTGTTGGGGGCAAATGGGTGTTGTTCTTCTCTCTACCATTTATTTTCTCACAGTTGGTCTTGATGATTGGAGAATTCTTTCGTTGATTTGGGCTGTTATTCCACTTTTTGACCTCATTCTTTTCTGCTTTGTCCCTATCAACACTCTTGAAGATGAACAAAAGCCAAGTTCATTTGGAAAACTTTTCAAAAACAAGGTTTTTTGGATTTTGTTTATTATGATGCTTTGTGCAGGTTCAAGCGAAATTGCGATTTCTCAATGGGCGAGCGCGTTTGCCGAGGAAGGTCTTGGTATTCCAAAATGGCTTGGTGACCTTGTAGGTCCTTGCTTGTTCGCTGTCGCTATGGGATTTACTCGTTCGTTTTTTGCAAAAAAAGCCGACAAGTTGAACCTCGAAACCGCTGTTTTGATTTCGGCTTGTTTCACTATATTCTCGTATTTAATTGTTGTATTCTCGCCTATTCCTCAAATTGCACTTATCGGTTGTGCCCTTTGTGGTATCGGTTGTGGAATTTTATGGCCAGGCTCGTTCAGTATTGCGACTTCAAGAATACCTCATGGAGGTGTCGCTATGTTCGGTTTGCTTGCTTTGGCTGGTGACTTTGGTTGTCTTACTGGTCCTGTGCTTACAGGTCTTGTGTCAGAGGCGTTTGGTGCAAAATTGTCAATGGGATTTCTTTTCGCTATGATAATGCCTGTTTTGCTTGTGGTTATGGTACTTTGCCTGAAAGGCATAAAAAAAGATAAAAATTTATAAAAAGAAAGACACAATCGTGCGATTGTGTCTTTCTTTTTTCATAGATTTATAAAGTGTGGGATTATGTCCTCGTATTCTCCGTCGATATTCAGAAAGCCGTCCTTAATTCTTCCAAGGGGAGTAAGTCCGAGTTTTTTGTAAAGATTAAGCGCCGGTGTGTTTGATGCAATTACTGCGTTTAATTGAAGGATTTTAAAGCCACATTCCTTGGCTTTTTTAAGGCTATGTGACACAATTTTTTCGCCTATGCCTTGCCCTCTTTTCCCATTCTTTACTGCGTAACTTGTATTACAAATATGGGAGCATCTGCCAACAAAATTCGGGTGCAAGATATAAACTCCGACAATTTCGTTTGTTTCGGTATCATATGCAACGCCTGTAAATGTTTGGCTCTCAAAAAACTTTATTCCGTCCTCGGTGTTAAATGGTTCACTTTGTGGAAACGCCCTGCCATCAGTGACAACCTTATTCCAAACGGCATTTACTTCTTCTATATCTTCTCTTAAAAAGTCTTTAACTTCTATCATATTAACTCCTTATTATCTCAATTTCGTCGGGGACTGTAATTATTCCTTCGTCTTTTGTGAGTTTTAATTGTATTGGTCCATATGGGGTCGAAATTTCAAAATCTGCAAATTCAAGTCCGAAAAGATTTGGACTAATTTTTATTCTTTTATAGCACGGGTCAATCATTTCAAATCCTGCGATTGCTTTTTTAAGAATATACGCAGGCGTTCCACCCCACGCGTGTGAGCAATCAGACGGGAACATCTCCCATGCCTCGCAAAGACCTTTGTCACATTTTTGAAGAAGTGACTCATATCGTTTTATAAGGTTAATACCATACTTTTCAAAAAGACCTTCTTTTAAAAGTGCTTCCAAAAGAAAGTGGTAAAAATATGGTTGCATTTGCTCTTTTTTGAGATTTTCGCACACTCTGTCGAGGATTTCTGCTCGTTTTGTGTATGGTGCGATATCAAAAAGGGCTGCCAAAACATTGGCTTGTTTTAGATAAAATGTTTTGTCGGTATTCTTTGGCAACCACTCGCTATCGGGAATTTCGTTAGGGGTATTAAGTCCACCTTTGTAAAGTCCTTTTTCACTATCGAAAAGTTGATCGTTTATCGCATTTCTCAAAGCGCTCGCTTTATCAAGGCACTCGCCAATAAATTCAGGTTCGCAAAGGATTTCGTAAAGGTCAGCGCATCTTACAAGAGCGTTATAATAGAACATACATAGCACACTTTGACCAAGCGCTTTTGGTGGGTGGTGCAAACTGTAACCTTTAAAGTTTCCATGGCTCATCATATTTGTCGGGTCTGTGTTATTACCATTTTCGTCAACAAGTACCCAGTCAACAAACATATAGTTTGGTGCGTATTCCAAAAGACCATTTTTGCCGACATATGTGTCGAATTTTTTGAGCAAAAGTTCAATGGCTCTTTGGCATTTTTCAACCATAGATTTATCACCCGTGTACATATAGTAATCATAAAGCCATTGCGGAAAAATGAGGCTATATGTTGTATGAAACATTTCTCCGTTTTGCCTTTCAAGCATTTTTGCTGTACGCAAAATATCAAAGGCGGTAAGGGTAGGGTCATAAATGTTCAAATATTCCATCAAAGATTGAATGTAATAGTCGCCTGTGCAAGCAAGAGGTTCTTGGTGCGTTGGCGAATCAAGGTGCAAATCACGACGACAAATTTTGAGGGTATGTGTGCATAACTCGTGGATTTTATTCAGTAATTCATCACTTGTTTCAAAATGAGTTTCATTTTTTACAGGGTATATGCTATTCACTATTTCAACACAGTCAATCTCAGCGTTCGTTGCGTTTATATTTTCAAGAGTTATTTTAATTTGACCGACGCTTCTCATTCTGAAAGAGGTGTGGACTGTGTCTTTATTTGCGACAAATTCCTCTTTAAACACACCGACACCGTCAATTTCTGCGCATTCGATTAAAATTTTGACTTCCCCGTCGGTTTTCAAGGAGATTTCAGGGTAAGCCGAGTAAATTTTATCAAAAAATGCGTACCCTGTATTAGAATTAAGGTCTATTTTGTCAAATTTAGAGGGTTTTACCTTCTCCTCGAAAAGATGCTCAATAGGTGACTTTTCAATGGGGGTATTATTATCTATTTCTTTTGCAGAGCAAAATTCGCACTTTGGTTTTGTGTAGTCAGTGTGATTTATATCTATTCTTTCGACAAGAGGGCGAACTTTCCAAGACGAGTCAGTCTTACCTATTTTTTCGCCACCTTGATAGATTTCCATATATAGCCCTGGTATTCCACAAGAGCGTTCACTCATCGCGGTTTCACAAGAGGTTACAAACGCTTTTATGCTAACTTTTGGGTTTGGTGAAATTTGATATTCGTCATAATATAGCGAACTTGCTCTATATTCAAAATAATCAAGCCCTGCACTCACAGGACCTCTGCCTACGAATTTATCATTTACGAAAAGAGCATATCTTGCACTTGCACACACTTTTATGGTCAACGGTGTGTCTTGTTCTGCAATATATTGTCTTCTGAATTCCAAAATGCAAAAATTATCTTTTGATGAATATTCAAAAAAATCATTTTCATTCAGCCATATCCATTTTGCCATAAAAATCTCCTTTGCAAGTGAATCTTTCTTATATGATAATTTTAGAGTTTTTTTTATAGTTTGTCAATATAATCCTTTATTTTTGCCATATCGTTTTTGGTCGTTTTAATCAGTTGCGGTTTTTGAATTTACTTAAAAATACAAAATTATAAAGAAAACAGTTGCAAACAAGATTTTTTTGTGATATACTAAATAGTGGAGATTTATTCTCTTCTAAATTTCGAAAGGAGAAATTATCACATGACAGATTTCTACGACAACCTTCCTAAAATTGTTAGAATTATCATCCAAATTTTCCTTGGTTCTCTCATCGGTGGTATCTATCGTATTCTTCGTTTCCTCGAAACAAAGAACATTATCACCCTTGTTGCTGGAATTCTTAACTTTGTAGGTCTTGGCTTGATTTTCTGGATTGTTGACCTTGTAACAACGATTCTTTCTGACAAAATCACTGTTTTGGCTGAGTAATTTTCGCTACATAAGAAACCGTCTGCTTTCGGCAGACGGCTTTTTATTTTATTATTTTTTCTTTTTGTCCGGAAAAAGGCACTTCTTTCCTGTTACTCCTGCCCAGTATGAAACAGCACAACAAACGATTTCGGGGATTAGCAAAATAAGAAGAATTGCATCAAAACCACTGAATGTTGTTAAAAATGGCAAATAAATACTCAAAATAAAGAGTTGCATTACTGATTTGAGCGCCCCATAAACGCTATTTACGGCACTTACTTCGGGGGTAATACAGAAAGACAAAATAAACACAAGTATTGCGATTATTATAAAAATAGAATTTTTAACAAGTGATATTTTAAGTCCTTTGAGTTTATCGTCACTAACCTTTCCGTACTCGGCATCTACTTGCTCTTTTGAACCGAGTTCCCACATTACCATATAAAGAAGGAACATATACATTCCGACACCCAAGACACAAGCGCACCAATAAAGAACTTTATTTATAGCAAATGTTGCAGGGCAAACCATAAGACCAAAAATTGACATTGCGATATGGTTTATCACCAACTTGCCGATTACTCCGCCATAAGTTACAAAAAAATCTTTTATGTTACCGAAAAAATTTTTTATTTTGCTCATTTTAATCCTCTTTGAATTTTTGATATATGTATATAGTATAACATTTTTCCACAAAATGCAAGTAAGTTTTAAAAAATTCACAAGATTTACACATTTCTCTTTTGTTTTGTGATAGAATGTAATTATACAAAATGTTGCTAAGGAGTTTTGTTTTATTATGGAAAGTTGTTCTATTGAGGCAATGCCTTCTCTTGTCCGTGATTTTGCATCATACAAGTTGACAATTCAAGGTTGCTCCAAAAAAACTGTTGACGAATATTTGTCGGATTTAAGACTTTTTTTAAAGTATATATATGCTAAAAGAAACAGCGTTGATATTTATGGGGATTTCTTTGAAAAAATTGATATTTCTCGTCTTGACAACGAATTTATCTTTTCTGTGACAACCGAGGAAATTTATGATTTCTTTGTTTATGTGTCGAACGAGCGTCGAAATCAGGCGGCTGCAAAGTCGAGAAAACTGTCGGCTATCAAGGCACTTTACAAATTTATTTGCCAAAAACGTCGATTGATGGACAAAAATCCCGCTATTGATATTGAGACTCCAAAAAAGAAGCAGTCGCTCCCTAAGTTTTTGTCGATTGAGGAAAGTATGGCTCTTCTTGAAGCGGTTCAAAATGATAAGGAATCAAAAACTCGCGAAAGAGATTATTGCATTATCACACTTTTTCTAAATTGTGGTATGCGTCTTTCTGAACTTTGTGGAATAAATTTAAACGACCTCGACCGTGAACTTCGTTCGCTTCGTGTTATTGGTAAAGGTAATAAGGAAAGAATTGTTTACCTAAACGAGGCATGTCGTGATGCGCTTACAAAATATCTTACCATAAGAAAAAGCGAAGCATATATTGATGTGCGTATTCCCGCTCTTTTTATTAGCAAACAACACAAAAGATTAAGCAATAAAACTGTTCAATGGCTCGTTTATAAATATCTTGAACTTGCAGGTCTTGATTACAAGCATTACTCCGTACATAAATTAAGACATACAGCGGCAACGCTTATGTATCAGACGGGAAAGGTTGATGTTCGCGTGCTTAAAGAAATCTTAGGCCACGAGCAATTAAACACCACTCAAATTTACACTCATGTGTCTAACAAAGGTATGGAAGATGCCGTAAACGCCAACCCTTTGGCAGGACTAAAAAGCAAGAAAACAGACGATTAATTTAAGTTTTGGTTGATTATAGCAAGTGTTTTTTGTTTAAAATTACCATATTTCCCACAAAATAACAATACTTTTTTGTTTAATATAACTATTGACATATCAACTCAAAATATATATAATTATAAAGGTGACTGCGCGCGTACGCAAATTAAAATTTTGGAGGATTTACCATGTTTGAGAAATTGAAAGATATTCTTGTAGAGGAACTTTCCCTTGACCCTAACGATATTACCCCAGAGGCTGAATTGGTTCAAGACCTTGGCATTAACTCTTTGGAACTTGCTGACCTTGTTCTTCTCTGCGAGGACGAATTTGGCGTTGAATTTGAAGAAGACGATATTCACAAATTTATCACTGTTGACGACGTTGTTAAATTCCTTGAAGCAAGAGTATAATTTCCCACGGTAGTAATAGAATTCCACCCGAGTTGAGGGTGGATTTTTATTTTATAAAAAATTAAAAAAGCAGAGAAATTTCTCTGCTTTTTGATTAAAGCAATTTTATATATTCTTCTATGATTTTTGCAGCACCCTCTGTGCCTATTTTTGTAGTATCAATCATAAGGTCATAGTTTTCGCTTCTGCCCCATTTTTGAGAGGTGTAATAGTTATAATAGTTCGCTCTCTTTTTGTCTATCTTGTTCATAAGGCTTTTAGCCTCGCCCTTTTCAACTTCATTTGTTTTGGCAATTCGCTCAATTCTCTTTTCAGGGCTCGCATAAATGAAAACGCGAACGAGTTTGGGGTGGTCTCTTAAAATAAAGTCTGCACATCTACCGACAAAAACGCAAGGGTACTTATTTGCCTCTTCTTCAATTATTTCAGATTGAAGCACAAAAAGTTTATCATTTATTGGTGTATCGTATGGCATTCCGTGCGAAAAAGGTACCATTCCTATTGAACCAACGGCTATTGAGTAAAGAAAACTTGGCGTCGCTTTTTCGTCTGCATTTTTCAAAATTTCAGGACTCATTCCTGATTTTTCGGCCGCGAGATTTATAAGACTTTTATCGTGATAAATCATTCCTAATTTTTTAGACAAAATTTCTCCGACCTCTCGTCCACCACTTCCGCATTGACGGGCGATTGTTACAATAATATTTTCACTCATAGTGATACCTCCTTACAAGAAAGTTTTAAAGAGTTTTATTCCTTCTATTTATATTTTATCATTTTTCCGAGCAAATTTCAAGAAAAAATTGAATTAGATGTCAATCTGTGGTAAAATTAATAAAAGAAATCTTTTTAAGGACAAGTTTATGCTTTTTTACGAAATTGAAAAAATTGATATTTCTTCTCTTTCCAAAAGTGAGGCAAGAGAGTATCAGAGCAAGTGCGGTTGCGAACTTTTAGAAAAACTTTTAAAAACTCATTTTGGAATTGAAAGATATGAAGTTAAAAAAAGTAAATACGGAAAGCCTTTTCTTGACATTGAGGGCGTTTATTTCAGCATTTCTCACTCGGGGGACTTTGTCTGTTGCGCCCTTGCAGATAGTGAGGTAGGTGTCGATATTGAGGCTATTGAATCTATATCTTGTGAAAAAATAAAGGCGTTGGCTAAAAGATTTTTCACTCAAAATGAATTTGAGTATCTAAGTGGCAAAAATTTTTATATCGATGACTTTTATTTCATTTGGACAAGAAAAGAGGCTTTTTCAAAATGCAAGGGGTCGCCTCTTATGCCTAATCTTTCTATAAATATTCTGGAAAACGAAAAAATAGTCACTGAAATCACGGAAAAATATGTATTCAGTATAGCAATAAATATTTAAGAAAACTATTGATTTTTTAATATATATGTGCTAAAATGAATGGCGAAAAAATTTATATTGATAAGGAGTTAACAATTATGTTAGTTTCAGCAAAAGAAATGCTTGAAAAAGCAAAAGCAGGCAAATATGCAGTTGGTCAATTCAACATTAACAACCTTGAATGGACAAAGGCTATCTTGCTCACCGCACAAGAACTCAACTCTCCTGTAATCCTCGGTGTTTCCGAAGGCGCTGGTAAGTATATGTGTGGTTATGACACAATCGTTGGTATGGTTAAAGGTATGATTAAATGCCTCAATATCACAGTTCCTGTCGCTCTTCACCTTGACCATGGCTCATATGAAGGCGCTAAGGCTTGTATCAACGCAGGTTTTTCATCAGTTATGTTTGATGGTTCTCACTACCCAATCGAAGAAAACATCGCAAAAACAAGAGAACTCGTTAACGCTTGTAATGTTCTCGGCATCTCCCTTGAAGCAGAAGTTGGTTCAATAGGTGGTGAAGAAGACGGTGTTGTTGGTGCTGGTGAATGTGCTGACCCAGACGAGTGCAAAATGATTGCTGACCTTGGTGTAACAATGCTTGCAGCAGGTATCGGTAATATTCATGGTAAATACCCTGCTAACTGGGCTGGTCTTAATTTTGATGTTCTCGGTGCTATTAGTGAAAAAGTTGGTGATATGCCTCTCGTTCTTCATGGTGGTACTGGTATTCCAGAAGAAATGATTAAAAAAGCAATCTCTCTTGGTGTTTCCAAAATCAATGTAAACACAGAGTGTCAACTTTCATTCGCTGCTGCTACAAGAGCATATGTTGAGGCTGGAAAAGACCTTCAAGGTAAAGGCTTTGACCCAAGAAAACTTCTCGCTCCTGGCTTTGAAGCAATCAAGGCAACAGTTAAAGAAAAGATGGAACTTTTCGGTTCAGTTAACAAAGCATAAGTTAATAAAAAACAAGGTCGATTACGGCCTTGTTTCTTTTTCAAAATCAAAACGGAAGTTGACAGCAACTTCCGTTTTTTGTTTTATTCTTCCGTTTCGCAAAGTTGTTGGTATTTTTGGAAAACTTCTTCCGCTATTTCAAAGTTTTCTTCAACTTCGATATTATCGATACCTTCAACGCTTTGCTCATATACTCTAAATATGATTACTTCGTCGTCAGCAACACCTTGCACTTTGTCAACAGGTTGCAAAATGCAATATATTCTTGTTTCAACAGGCTTATTTTTTTCGTCTTTTACATCGTAAGGAATTGTGGCAATCCATTCAAAATTAACCGCATTATCATCTTCGTCGTAAAGAACTATTTTATCCGCTGTTCCGTCAAGAATTTGTGCAATCATATCACTATCTTGATTTGTAACGATTTGTTTTTCGTCTTTCATTTTAGACCTCCGTATTATTTATTAATACATTCCACCCATTTGTGGTTGTGCTGGGGCTGGATTTTCTTCCTTTTTATCCGCTACAACTGCCTCAGTTGTGAGAACTGTTGAAGCAACGCTCGCTGCGTTTTGAAGAGCGCTTCTTGTAACCTTAGTTGGGTCAACAATTCCTTTTTCCATCATATCGCAATAAACTTCATTATAAGCATCAAACCCATAACCGATTTTTCCGCTATTCTTGATTTTATCTACGATAACTGCACCGTCAAATCCTGCGTTTGTTGCGATTTGGCGAAGTGGTTCTTCAAGGGCCCTTACAACAATTCTTACGCCAGTTTCCTCGTCGCCCTCTACTTCTTCTGTAAGAGCGGCAACTTTATCAATAATATTGATATAAGCCGTACCACCACCTGCAACGATACCTTCTTCAACCGCTGCACGAGTTGCATTAAGTGCATCTTCTATGCGAAGTTTCTTTTCTTTCATTTCTGTTTCGGTTGCTGCACCAACTTTAATTACCGCAACACCACCCGAGAGTTTTGCAAGTCTTTCTTGAAGTTTTTCCTTGTCAAATTCGCTCTCTGTTGTTTCAATGGCACTCTTGATTTGAGAAATTCTTGCTTTGATTTCCCCACTCTCGCCATAGCCACCAACGATTGTTGTATTTTCTTTGTTTACAATAATTTGTCTTGCTCTGCCAAGAAGTGGAATTGATGCGTCTTTGAGTTCGTAACCAAGTTCTTCTGTGATTACAGTACCACCTGTCAAAATTGCGATATCTCGAAGCATTTCTTTACGTCTGTCTCCAAATCCAGGTGCTTTTACAGCAACAACTGTAAATGTTCCTCTCAATTTGTTAAGAACGAGAGTTGTGAGTGCCTCTCCCTCGATATCTTCTGCAACAATAAGAAGTTTTCTTCCACTTTGAACAATTTGTTCAAGAAGTGGCAAAAGGTCTTGAATATTGCTGATTTTCTTATCTGTGATAAGAATGAGCGCATCATCAAGTGTCGCTTCCATTTTGTCCATATCGGTTGCCATATATGCGCTGAGATAACCTCTGTCAAATTGCATACCTTCTACAACTTCGCAATATGTTTCGGTTGTTTTGGATTCCTCAACTGTGATAACACCATCAGCGGTTACTTTTTCCATAGCGTCGGATATGAGTTGACCGATTGAAGCGTCGCCTGCTGAAACGGTGCCTACTCTTGTGATATCTTCCTTGCCATTTACTTTCTTTGAGTTGGCTTTAAGCGCTTCAACAGCCACTTCAACAGCCTTTGCAATTCCCTTGCGAATTACGATAGGATTAGCGCCCGCTGTTACATTTTTCATTCCTTCTCTGATAAACGCTTGTGTAAGAAGGGTTGCTGTTGTTGTACCATCGCCCGCTGCATCATTTGTTTTTGATGCAACTTCTTTTACAAGTTGTGCGCCCATATTTTCGCAAACATCTTCAAGTTCAATCTCTTTCGCGATTGTAACACCATCGTTTGTGATAAGTGGTGAGCCATATTTTCTATCAAGAACAACATTTCTGCCCTTTGGTCCAAGTGTGATTTTTACTGTATCTGCAAGTTTATCGACACCTCTTAAAAGCGCATTTCTTGCCTCAATTCCATAAAGTATTTCTTTTGCCATAATTTACTCCTTATTCAACTATTGCAAGGATATCATCTTCCTTAACAATAATGTATTCGTTTCCGTCGAGTTTAACCTCTGTTCCAGAATATTTGCTGATTATAACTTTATCTCCAACCTTAACAGTCATTGGAACAACCTTACCATCAACAACTGCGCCTGTTCCAACTGCGATAACCTCAGCAGTTTGTGGCTTTTCTTTTGCAGTTCCTGTTAAGATAATTCCTCCTTTTGTGGTTTCCTCCGCTTCAAGGTTTTTGAGAACAACTCTGTTTGATAAAGGCTTAATTGCCATTGTACTTTACCTCCGTAACAATACTTTATTATATATAAAATCATTTTATAACTGCGCGTCGTGAAAATCAAGTAATATTAATATTATTCACAAATAAATTAAACTTTATTAATATGTTGTTCATAAATTGTTTTTGTGGCATATCACAGTAGGCATGAAATCGTCACATTTAGAATATATTTTTCTCGGTGGTGATTTTATGCTTGAAAAACTGAATTTTTCTCTTGGCGGTGTAGTTCTACCGCTTTTTATAAGTCTTGTCGGTATATATTTTCTATTTAAACTCAAATTTTTCTATTTGCGTCACCCTGTGCGTACATTTCGTGTTATTTTGCGCTCGGGTGGTGGATTTAAGCCACTTTGCGTGGCACTTGCAGGAACGCTCGGCGTTGGCAACATTGTCGGGGTATGCTCCGCTATTATGATGGGGGGAGCGGGTTCGGTTTTTTGGATGATTATTAGCGCTTTTATCGCTATGGGGGTCAAATATTCCGAGGCTTTTTTGTCCATATCGCATAGACGGGGAAATTTTGGGAAACACTATGGTGGAGCGCCATATTACATAAAAGATGCGTGTGGAAAATATGGACTTTTATTTGGTGGAATTTTCGCCCTTCTCTGCATTGCAAATTCTTTATCGACGGGGGCGCTTGTTCAAATCAATTCCATTGGCGATATTTTAACAACAAACAAGTTACTTTTTGGATTTATTTTTGCTTTTATAGTTTTCTTAGTGATTCTTGGTGGAAAAGAAAGAATTGAGATTGTAAGTTCAATTTTAATCCCTATTCTTACCATTTCTTACCTTTTGATTTCACTTTTTATTATTTTTTCCAATTTCAGCGCACTATGTGTCGCAATTTCGCGGATTTTTTTCGAGGCATTTTCTTTCAAAAGCATAATTTCGGGTGGAGTTGGATTTGGAATTTCAAGCGCAATTAGATACGGGTTTACGAGAGGACTTTTGTCAAACGAGGCGGGTTGTGGAACTGCAACTGTCGCTCATGCATCTTCAAATTTAGACGCTCATTCGCAAGGCTGTCTTGGTATTTTTGAGGTTTTTTGGGACACTGTGGTTTTGTGCCTTGTTACCGCTTTGGTTGTGCTAATTGCAGACACATCTGGCTCTTCTCCTATCTCTGTCGCTATAAATTCTTACAGCAAATTCACAGCAGAGTTTGGCAAATGGTTTATAGTTGTTTGTTGTGTTTTATTTGCACTTGCTACGGTTTGCTCACAATATTATTACGGCGAGGTAAGTCTTGGCTTTTTGTCGCACTCAAAAGTGGCAAAGGTTATTTATTCGATTGTTTTCTTTTTGGTTTGTGTTATTTCGCCCATCGTTGCAGGTGACACAATGTGGCATATTTGCGATCTTGTTGTCGTTTGTCTTGCCCTTTACAACTTAGTTTTTCTTGTTATTTTATCAAAAGAGGTAAAATAAACTTGTCTTCATTTTTACTTTTTTCTTTGAATTGATTAATTTTTGTTTCGTTTGAAAGAATTATGTCGAATTTTTCCTATAATGTGAACAAAAACTGAAAATTAATGCGTCCTTTTTATTTTTAATAAAAATTTATTGACTAAATCAGTAAATAATGTTAAAATGTGTATTATGATTTTTATTCTTCTGCTCACGGAGGCAAAAATGCTTAAACTAATTGATATCAAAAAAGATTATATAACGGGCGACACAACAGTAAGTGCGCTTCGCGGAGTGAACCTTGAATTCAGAAAAAGTGAATTCGTTGCAATTCTTGGCCACTCTGGTTGTGGTAAGACCACTCTTCTTAACATAATTGGTGGTCTTGATAAATACACAAGTGGCGACCTTATTATAAATGGTAAATCAACCAAGGATTTCGATGATGGTGATTGGGACACATACAGAAA
>JAZSDJ010000096.1:0-9558 GCA_045531105.1 Eubacteriales bacterium
CCAGTAATGTTTGGTGGTGGAATAACAATAGAGAAGTGAGGCTTAGAGTGGTCGATAACAGGAGTAAAATAACCCTTTTCGCACCAATTTTTATAAATTCTTTCCTCAAATTCGCTAGGCGAATATGTTTTAGCAAGTTCCTTCATAAAAAACTCCTTTAATAAAAAATCAAAAATAAAAGCACCCTGAAAAAATCAGGGTGCAAAAATACACGGTACCACCTGAATTCGTATCAAAGATACGCACTCAATGCCTTTAACGCAGACCTACGCACAGACTACTAAACTCACCTGTGATGCTCCAAAACTACCTTCATCTTCCGTGCCTACCGTCTCCCAGCAATAAACGGCTCTCTTTGAGGTATAGGAAAGACTACTCCTTTTCTTCATCGCAAGAGTATTTTAACACATATAGCCGTGATTTGTCAATATGTTTTTCACAATATTGATTTAATAAAATTCAATTAAAATGGCAAGTTGGCTTAAACACCAACATATGCAATTCCCTCGAATTTTTTACAACCCTCAAAAGCATTTTCGTCTTGTTTGGTAATTTCGCCAAAGACAAAAACATCAGTTAGTGAAAAACAGTTGTAGAAAGCCCTAAAACCAATCTCTCCAACACTTTGAATATCAACAAGTCTAAGGTTTGAACAACCAGAAAAAGCATAATTGCCAATCGAATAAAGGTCGCGTATAAAGTGAATTTCTTCAAGAGAGGAGCAATCAATAAATGCCTTTGAACCAATATAGTCAACCCTGTTGCCAAGTTCAATGTTTTTTAGGTTAATACAGGAATTGAAAGCATATGAACCCACACCACCAACACCATCGGGTAAGATGCAAGTGGTCATATTAACGCAATCCTCAAAGGCGTGGTCGTCAATATAATGAGTTCCAGCAGGAACTGTCACAGTTGCATTTGTTCTACCCACAGGGTATTTTTTGAGCCTTGTCTTTTCCTTGTTATAAAGAATACCATTAACCTCTGCAAAGTATTCGTTACCATCGTCAACAATAAAGGATTTGAGAGAAGCACAACCCCTGAAAGCGGACGCGTCAATATTAGTAACACTTGACGGGATTTTTAAAACTTCAAGATTCACACAAGCGTAGAAAGTGCCATCATCTATCGACACAACCCCTTGTGGAATAGTAATAGAAGTTGCAAAAGGAGTTCCTTTGAATGCGTCTGGTTCTATTTTTACAACGCTTTTGCCCTTATAGGTAGAGGGAATAGTCACCTCTTCAAAATCAAGTCCTGTATATTTGTTGAGCGAATACCCACCATCACACTCAATAAATTCAAATTTTCCTTGTCCCCATATTGCATATAGAGTCTTGTATGAAAGTGTGTCTGAAATTTTTTGGCTTGGAGCATACATATCCCCTTTTCCATCAGCACTTGACGACCAGCCAATCAAATTTTTATTACTTTCAAAGGGATTTTTTAAAATTGCAACCCCGTTTTCAAAATCGAGTTGAATTTGTTCATCCGTTCCGTCATTTTTTACAAGCGTTATGTATGCAGGAGTAAGAGTGCTTGATGTGTCACTTGAAGAGGAATTTTGGTCCTCTCCGTCATCTAAAATTCCATTTTTCGAAAAATAAATGCAAAGACCAATAATTGCCCCCAAAATTATCAAGGCGAGAACAACAGATACAATAATAATCGCCAAGCGTCTGTTTGATGATTGAGAGTGCTGAGGTGAGGATTTAATGTTTGTGGCAACATTATTATAGGAGACAGCCTCAGCATTCGGTGAAGAATTTCCTAAATACTCTTTTTGTTCCAAAGAAATGATATCTTCCTCGTTAATTTTAGAAGAACCCTTTTCGGAATGTTCTATTTGTGAAATTATATCTATTTCATCGTCCAAAAGGTCGTTGTAACTTATCTTGAATATTTTAGAAAGTTTTTTGAGTTTGTCTATCTCTGGAAGACTGATACCCGCTTCCCATTTATAAACGGCTTGTCTTGAAATGTCGAGTTTTATAGATAACTGCTCTTGACTCCAACCGTTTTTCTTTCGAAGATATATAATTTTCTCAGAAATCTTCATTACTTACTCCTTGTGCAAATGGTCAAATGTACTTTCGTTTATTTTAACACATTTGACGGATTTTGTAAACTAACTTTTATTTACAAATGTAAACCATAGGTTGCATTTTCCTTTTTATTATAAAATAATGCGCGCAACATTATAAGCAAACAGATTTTTATTTGTAAAACTTGACATAAAAACATAATAATGATAAAATAAAAAAGAGGTGATGATATGAAATATAAGGTAATAGGATGGACATATGCCTTTGACGAAGAGGTCGAATACACACCAGATACCATTGCAGCGGAAAACGCAATTATCGACGATATAAGAGCAAATGGTTATCTTTTTACGGGTATGGACCACCAAGGTTGTCAAAACTGCACACCTGTTCTTAATGATGGCAAAAAACGCATTTTTTCAGACAGGGAGTTCGGTTGTTTAATGGCAGAAGCACACGGAAATGGTTCTTATGTAGATTACGCCTTTGGCTTTTATGATGAACTTGATGGTGGAAATACACCACCTGACTCAAAAAGATTTGATAAAAATAATTTTGTCCTTGAAGATATAAGCGAAACTTTCACTTTTAATGTGACAAAGGAACAATTTGACCTTGCGAAAAGTAACAGAGAACTCAAAATCGACGACTCACCAAGCCTTCGATACATAGACGCAGGAGATAGGGTGCTAATTTGCTTTGAAAACCAAAGTGAATGTTATAATATCACAAATGTGGAAAAAGGCAAGGACTTGTCAGCAGAAATTGTTAGCAAAGCATACAGGGGCGACAGGGAAGCAAGAGAACTTGTGAATAGTGCCAAAACAGTTATTCTTTTAACACTTGAACAATAGAAAAAGAGGTTGTAATCAACCTCTTTTTTTATTCAAAAAATATCTCAATGACATCAATCGCTCCTTGACCGAAATATTTAAAATACAACGCACTCGTGCCTTTTATCGACACATTAGCCGTCGCATATTTCCAATCATTGGCATCATTTATCTCGATTTTAGCCACACATTGTCCGTTTTCCTCGGTCATAATTTCTAAAACACCACTTGGTAAGGTATCACCACTGCGATATTTTACACCAATGCTTGAAACCTTGTTAAAATCAAAGTATTTGTAGCCAAAAAGAGAGCCGTTTTCAATTTCGCAAAGAAATCTTTCGCCATTCTTGCAAATGATATGTGGTAATCTTTCACCCTTACACTCACCATAGTGTAATTTTCCATTAGTCAAAGCGCAACAAATGATGGCGGGGTAAGAGCCACTTGCAACCAAAGGCGCACCATTAAGACCGCAAGAGGTAATTTCAACTTGCTCAATTTTCCCATTTGGCAAAATCTCTATTTTTTCGGCACACCCCTGCCTTGAAAGTTCCGTTTTAGCAGTGTGACGATGATAAAAAATATACCAACTTCCATTTATTTCAACAATACTTCCGTGATTGTTTCCAACACGCATAATTTGGTCTTTTGTCTTTCTGCCCTTGTAACCAATATCACCGTTTGAAACAATAACACCACCAAAGGTAAAATCTCTGTCCGGGTAGTCACTTGTTGCATAAGCAAGTTCGTGACCATTAAAAGTAGAGTACACAAAATAGTATTTTTCGCCCACTTTACGCATTGAACTCGCTTCGAAAAACTCGTGTCCTTCAAAACTTGTCCCACGAAAATCTCTTGGGAAAATACGCACAGGGTCGACTTTGATTGTAAGCATATCGTCACAAAGTACAACCATAAACGGACCCATAACCCCATCTTTTGCACTCAAAATTTCTTCGCGACTTTTCTTGAAGGTTGAAATTTGTCGTTTCAAACTTTCCTCGCTATCAAAATCCCTTTCAAAATTCCACCACATTCCGTAATAAAGACGAATTGTTCCGTTATCATTCAAAACGCTTGGGTCGAAAATGACCCCGTCTGTCAAAACGGAACCATCAGGACGTTTTACATAGCCTAAAAACTCAAATTCCCCTGATGGAGTGTCACAAACTGCAACACTCATAACATAAGAACAATTCGGGTAATCATTCGCCAAAGAGTAATAAAGATAGTATCTTCCGTCATTACCCCTTACAACATCGGGTGCAAACATATATTTGTATTCTGGGTAGAGAGGGTCATTTTTAGCCTTGTAAATTACCCCCTCATATCTCCAATCTTTAAGATTGTCCAAAGGCGCGGAATAAGTTACATAATCAAGCATACAAAAATGCTCGCCGTTTTCCTTGTCGTGTGAGCCATAGACATACACTCTGTCGCCAAAAACGTGAGGCTCTGCGTCGGGAATGTATTCGTCAAGTGGCAAATATGGATTAAAAATTTGCTTCATTTTTAAAACTTAATGGTGATTTTTTCACCGACCTTTATAAATATTTTCTTGAAGTCTACAAGTTCTTTGTGAGGTTCAGTTTTGAATTTAAGAACAGAGTAGTCTGTGTCCATTCCACCTTCGTTTGTCACCTCAACCTCATTTACGCTCAACCAATTTTCCTTAACTTTACCATATGTAAGTCCGTGACCGAATGGATAAAGTGTCTCACCCTTGAAAAACTTGTAGGTGCGATTTTCCATACTGTAATCTCTGAAAGGTGGAAGGTCATCGCTTGAACGATAGAAAGTAACAGGAAGTCGTCCACTTGGCGAGGCCTTTCCAAAAATAATATCGGCGAGCGCGTGTCCACCCTCGGCACCAGGATAGAAGCATTGAATAACAGCATCGCATTTTTCGTCTTGCTCGCAAAGGGAAACACAACTTCCACTGATGTTCACAAAAATAGTAGGTTTACCAAGTTTTATTACTTCATCAAATAATTTTCTTTGAGATTCTGGAAGTTCAATGTCCTTTTTATCGCCTGCTACATCGCCATTGTATGCATCTCCCTCTTCGCCTTCCATACCAGGATTTAAGCCCATGCACATAATAACAAGATCGGCTTTGCTCGCGCAAATTATTCCCTCGCGTAATGGATAACCACTCCACATGCTTGATCCAACATCGGTAGGATGACAGCCTGCTGCAAAAAGAACTTTGCCATCAAAAGCATCTTGAATACCACGAAGAGGAGTCCAGTATTTTGATGGATTACCATTATAGTTACCTATCAAAACACTAAATCTATCGCTATTAGGGCCTATTACTGCAATAGTCTTATACTTGCCTTTGTCAAGAGGCAAAATTCCGTTATTTTTAAGAAGCACAATGCTTTCCTGAGCCATTTGTCTGTTAAGGGCGGTATGTTCTTCGCACTCGACAACCTCATATGGAATTTTATCATATTCACAGTCGTCATCAAACATTCCAAGACGAAAGCGCGCCTCAAATAACTTCGTTACAGCCTCCGTGATGGTTTCTTCTGTGATAAGATCCATTTCATAAGCATCATAGAGGCTTAAATAAGCATCTCCACAGTTTAGGTGACAGCCATTATTAAGAGCAAGTGCAACGCTTTCTGCCTCACAGGAGGTAATTTTATGACCAGCATGAATATCACGAATAGCGCCACAGTCAGAAACAACGTAGCCCTTAAATCCAAATTCACTAAAAAGAATGTCTTGAAGAAGCGTTTTACTTGCACAGCATGCCTCACCATTCACTCTATTGTAAGCACCCATAACAGCCGATGGATCAGCATTGTCAATGCAGTATTTAAAAGCACTTAAATAAGTTTCGTAAAGGTCCTTTTTAGAAACAACGGCATCAAAACCATGACGCTCATATTCAGGACCACTATGAACGGCATAGTGCTTGATTGTCGCATCAAGTTTACGGTATTTCCCTTTGCCCTGTAAACCTTTTATAAATGCAACGCCCATTCGACCTGTAAGATAAGGGTCCTCGCCATAAGTTTCGTGACCACGTCCCCATCTTGGATCTCTAAAAATATTTATGTTAGGAGACCAAAAGGTAAGCCCCTGATATTGTTCAGTGTTTCCAAATTTTTTAAATTCGTTATATTTCGCTCTTGCCTCGTCGGAAATAGCGGTAGCAACCTTGTACATAAGGTCTGTGTTGAAACTCGAAGCAAGACCAATCGCTTGCGGAAAAACAGTGGCGCAACCTTGCCTTGCAACTCCATGTAAGCATTCACTCCACCAGTTGTAAGCAGGAACACCCAAACGTTCAATCGCAGGCGCATCATAACGCATTTGCGCCATTTTTTCTTCTATCGTCATTTTAGAAACAAGTTCTTTTGCTCTTTCAAGAAAAGTCATAATAAACTCCTATTTTTTAGTAATAAATAAAACCACGGGTTCAAGTATATTGCACGGAGTGTCAAGAATATATTTTTCGCCTGTAAATGTAAAATCAATTTCTTCTGTCGTTCCGTCTGGCATAAGAAGTTCAAATTTTTCAGCCTTAAAAGAGCATACAATCTCCAACTTTTCAATAGGGTCAAGACCAATATTGAAAAACGAAGCGAAAATTTTTCCATCTTGCATATCGGCAACTTTCAGATAAACTTCCTCGTCATTTGGGTAATAAAGAACAAGTTCACCAGTTGATAAAAGCATGTCGATAAGTTGTTTTTTTCTTGAATAAGTAAGGAAAGAAAAGGCTTTGTCAATTCTAAATTCAGCCACAGGTGTGCCACAAAAAACAATAACAGTGCCACCAAGTTCGTTTTTGAAAATTGTCGCCCCTGGAAATAAATATTCGTACGAATTATAATCAAGCGTGTTCATAACTCTTGAAGAAATAATAACATCATCACACAAGGGTACAAGTTCTTTTGTATTTTGTTGAATTGGCGCGCATTTACCATCTGCAAACATCTCTCTTACAGGAATTTTCCCTTTCCATTCGCGCACATCAACACCAAGATACTTGCCAAATCCACGCTCTATTAAGTTTTTCGCAGTGTCAGAGGCGAGAATAACAGAGCCTTTTAAGATTTCCAAAATCTCACTGTCGCAAAGGCGAGAATCAACATCACCCTCTAAACAAACAACCCCTGTATTTTTGCTTGAAAAATACATAGGAATCCCAAGCCTTTCAAGGACGCATAAACTCCAACCATCCCACTCTTCCTTGACTCTACCATATGTAAAATCAGGGGTAGAAGGCGTGAAAATTCTGCAACCACGCCACTTTAAAGTTGGCTGAATGGAAGAGAGCCTTTCGTAAAAGCCGTGATATCTTGAAAGGATTTTTCGATACGCCTTGCCACTTTCAGGTTCATAGCAAATAAGACGGGTAATCCAATGCTTTGCACCATTCGCACCCTCTAAAATAGTACCAGTGAAATGAGTGTGTAGAGAATGGGCGCTTGTACTATATCTATTTTGAGGACAAGTGTCGGTTTCAGCAAGAATAATATCAACTTTGCCTTGAAGTTTAGCAATTTGAGTAGAAGCCCTATGGAATACGCGACTGAAATTTCTCGCGCCCACAGGTGTATAATTTCCGTTGTTAATTCTAACAGTTACGGGATTAGCTTCACCGCAAAGAATCGTCGCAATTTCGGACGCAAACTCTGCGTTGTTACCACAACAACAATAAGATGCAGGCAATTTAGGGTTTACAGAGTCGATTCCATCACGCATAATCTTTGCAGTTTCAAGAAGCGACTCCTTTTGAGTTTCAATGTAAATGTCGGTGTACTTTTTGTAATTTTCACCTCTTGCATTTACAATCTCCCAAAGTTCTTCCCTTGAAAGATTAGTCCCAGCCGTTTTGTTGAATCTTTCCATGTGTAAAGGACAAGCGCAACCCTCACCCTTGAACCATATCGTACGGAAATCATCGTCAACCATTATATGCTCAGGATTATATGATGCAATAGTTCTCATTACATTGTAAATATAATCCTTAAATCCATCGTCGCAAGGACAAACAACTCTTGTCGCAACTCCATCACAGAAATTAACATGAGTTTGGTAAGGGAACATGTCACCAAGCACCCAACCATGACCAACACTTGCTTGAACTAAAACCCCGCATTTAAGACCCATAGAGTTGAGTCGTTCTTGAAATTTTGCGTATCTTTGACACAGAATTTCAGCCTTGTTAGAAGGAGGGTTTCCCTCGGGAACAAGAGTCATAGAAAAAAGAGCACAGTCGGCAATGCCACTTTCATATTGTTCCTTGATATCTTGACAGACCTGTTCTAAATGCTCTAAATCGAGAGGCATTATAGTATATGAAAACAATTTTTTCGCCATAAAATAAAATCCTTTTATCATAGATAAAAATATACAATTTCATTTTACCATATAAGTACATAAGAATTCAATACCTTAAAAACAAAAACAAGCCGAAAAAATCGGCTTGTTTTAATATAATTAAACAAATTAAATTTTCGTAGTAGGATTTTCTCTGTTATGGTGCTTGATTCTGTTACTCATTTTCTTTTCTGGGTCAATTTCACCGGCTTTTGTAAGTGAAATTTTTGTAAGGAAAGGACCAACTATCTCGTAAATAAGAACGGAGAAAAGTACAATGTTTGAAACAATAAATCCAACAGAGCCAAGAGCCATTGCCTTCATAGCCATTCCAAGAGCAACGCCCGCTTGTGGGAACAAGGTAATTCCAAGATATTTTCTTACATTAGAGTCCGCTTTTGAAAACTCTGCGCTGAGTCTTGCGCCAAAGTATTTTCCAAGGCAACGGAATAGAATATAAACCAAACCAATAATTACAACAATGTAACTAGTGAATACGCTAAGGTCAAGTTCTGCACCACTTATAACGAAGAATAAAACATAAATAGGAGCAGTCCAACGGTCGAGACGGTCCATAAGTTCGGCAGAGAAGTCACAAATGTTGCAGAATACAGTTCCAAGCATCATACAAGAAAGAAGTGATGAGAACGCAATGTGAACAGGGCCAATTTCAAATGAAACCATTGAAATTGCAACTGTCAAAAACACAAACGCAACAGAAACCGCAAGACGCTTTGACCTTGAATGGAAAAATCTCTCAATAAATGTAAAAATAATCCCCATAATAGCGCCGAGAGCGAGAGAAATAATAACTTCCAAAAGTGGTTCTAAAATAACAGAAATTAAACTAACTTCACCTGCAAGAATCGCTTTTGCAATACCAAAAGATACAGCGAATAAAACAAGGCCAACAGCATCATCAAGCGCTACAACAGGCAAAAGAGTGCTTGTAACAGGACCTTTCGCTTTGTACTGTTTAACAACCATAAGCGTAGCCGCAGGAGCGGTAGCGGAAGCCACAGCGCCGAGAATAATAGCGGCAGGGAGAGGGAATTGTTCAGGAATAATGAAGTGAAGTCCAATAAGTGCTGCATCTACAACTATTGTTGTAAACACCGCTTGACAGATACCAATTATTGTCGCCTGTTTTCCTATGTGTTTGAGTTCTTTAACTCTAAACTCATTACCGATTGAAAAAGCGATAAAGCCAAGTGCTACATCAGAAATTATAGAATATTTTTCAACATTTTCAAGGCTTGTAAATCCAAGACCTTCAACTCCAAACGCACCAAGGCAGAAAGGACCGATAAGCACACCTGCAACAAGATATGCAG
>JAZSDJ010000028.1:0-4370 GCA_045531105.1 Eubacteriales bacterium
ATCAAGAGTGTTCAAAAACAAGAAAATGGCAGGTCAATACGGTAACGAGCAAGTTACAGTATTAAACCTTGAAATCGTTAAAGTTGACGCAGAGAAGAACCTTATCGCAGTTAAGGGTGCTGTTCCAGGCGCTCGTGGCGGTATCGTATTCATCCGCAACAGCGTTAAAGCATAAGTAGGAGGAAGAAACAATGCCAGATATTAAAGTTTTAGATATGACAGGCGCTGAGGTTGGCACACTTGCATTGAGCGAAAAAGTTTTCGGTGCAGATGTTAACGAGGCTGTTCTTCATGCGGCAGTAAGGGCTTACCTTCTCAATCAAAGACAAGGCACACAATCAACTCTCACAAGAAGCGAAGTTTCTGGTGGTGGTAGAAAGCCTTGGAAGCAGAAAGGTACAGGTAGAGCAAGACAAGGTTCTACAAGATCACCTCAATGGACACATGGTGGTATCGCTCTTGGACCTAAGCCACGCTCATACACAACTAAACTTAATAAGAAAGTAAAACAAATTGCTTTGTTCAGCGCACTCAGTGCAAAAGTTGCTAACAACGAAATGATTGTTGTAGATGCAATCACAGCAACAGAGTACAAGACAAAAGCAATGGTAGCAATGCTCACAGCAATCGGCGCAGGCAAAAAGAACCTCGTTGTTCTTGAAGCACCAGACGCTATGGTAGTAAAGAGCCTTGCAAATATACCAGGTGTTAAAGTGGCATACACTAACACCCTTAACGCATACGACATTCTCAACTGCAACTCAATCGTATTTGCAAAGAATGCAGTAGCGAAAATTGAGGAGGTATATGCATAATGAAATTTGCTCAGGATATTATTCTCAAACCAATTATCACTGAAAAATCAATGGATGGTATTTCCTCAAAGAGATATACATTCAAAGTTGCAATCGACGCAACAAAGCCAGAAATTGCAGCGGCAGTTGAAGAACTCTTCAATGTACAAGTTGCAGATGTTAATACAATTATAATGAAAAAGAAACCAAAGAGAATGGGTTATCACTATGGATACACTGCTGAGTGGAAGAAAGCAATCGTAACACTTAAAGCGGACTCCAAAGAAATCGAATTCTTTAATGGTTTGAACTAATACGGGAGGTAGTTAACTATGGCAACAATGAAATATAAGCCAACGACACCGTCAAGAAGACATATGTCAGTGGCATCTTTCGACGAAGTAACCAAGTTTACTCCCGAGAAGAGTTTGATCGAAACAAAGAAAAAACACTCCGGTCGTAACAGTTACGGTAAAATCACTGTTCGTCATCACGGCGGTGGAAACAAACAAAAATACAGAATCATCGACTTCAAGAGAACAGAAGAGAAGGCAACTGTTGTTGGTATCGAATACGACCCAAACAGAACTTCTTATATCGCACTTCTCCAAAACGATGAAGGCAAAAAGAGTTATGTAATCGCTCCTGTTGGTGTTACTGACGGAGATGTACTTTACTCTGGTGCTGATGCTGATATTAAACCTGGTAACACTCTCCCAATCGAGAATATTCCAGTAGGTACAATCATTCACAACATAGAACTTTACCCAGGTAAAGGTGCACAACTTGTTCGTACAGCCGGCGCCCAAGCACAACTTATGGCTAAGGAAAACGGCATGGCACAAGTTCGTCTCCCATCAGGCGAAGTTCGCTTTGTAAGACTTGATTGTAAAGCAACAATCGGTCAAGTTGGTAATATCGAACATGATACTATCAAGATCGGTAAAGCAGGTAAAACACGTCATATGGGCATTCGTCCTACTGTTCGTGGATCTGTAATGAACCCTTGCGATCACCCACATGGTGGTGGTGAAGGTAAGTCTCCTGTTGGTCGTCCAGGTCCTGTAACTCCATGGGGTAAACCAGCACTTGGTCTTAAAACCAGAAACAAGAAGGCAAGAACAAATAAATATATCGTAAAACGCAGAAACGGTAGATAAGGGAGGTACGACAAATGAGCAGAAGTTTGAAAAAAGCGCCATATGTTGAAGAAAAACTCTTTAACAGAATCGTTGCTATGAACGAAAAGGGCGAAAAGAAAGTAATTAAAACATGGTCTCGTTCATCGACCATCTTCCCTGAATTCGTTGGACACACAATCGCTGTTCACGACGGAAGAAAGCATGTTCCGGTATATGTAGTTGAAGATATGGTTGGACACAAACTCGGTGAGTTCGCGTTCACCAGAACATTCAAAGGCCACGCAGGATCAAAAACTTCAAATAACGGTAAATAATAGGAGGCACCATCACAATGGAAGCAAAAGCATACCTTTATGATGTTCGCATCGCTCCGCGCAAGGTAAAAATCGTTCTTGACCTCATTCGTGGCAAGAATGTTGAAATGGCAGCAGCAATTCTTAAAAACACACCAAAGAGCGCTGCTGAATATCTTGAAAAATTGCTCAAAAGCGCAGTAGCAAATGCTGAGAACAATCATCAAATGGACAAATCAAAACTTTATGTATCACAGTGCTTCGTAACCGCTGGTAGCCATATGCTCAAAAGAGTAATGCCCAGAGGAAAAGGCAGTGCGAACAGAATTTTAAAGAGAACCAGCCATATCACAATCGCTGTGGCTGAGAAAGAGTAAGGAGGAAACCGAAATGGGACAGAAAGTTAATCCACACGGATTGCGCGTTGGTGTAATCAAGAATTGGGATTCAAGATGGTACGCTTCTGATGAAAAGTTCGGCGACATCCTTGTATCTGATTATAATTTGAGAAAACATCTCAAAGAAAAACTCCTTCAAGCAGGAGTATCAAAAATCGAAATCGAAAGAGACGCTGCAAATGAAACTGTAAAAGTATTCATTCACTGCGCTAAACCTGGTATGATTATCGGTAAGGGTGGCGCTGAGATTGAAAACATTCGTAAAGATGTTGAAAAAATCACAGGCAAAAAAGCAATCGTAAATGTAGTTGAAGTTAAACACATCGACACAGATGCACAACTCGTTGCTGAAAGCATTTGTAGCCAACTTGAAAGAAGAATTGGTTTCCGTCGTGCAATGAAACAAGCAATCGGTAGAACAATGAAGTTCGCTAAGGGTATCAAAGTTGCTTGTAGCGGTCGTCTTGGTGGCGCTGAAATTGCTCGTACAGAACATTATCACGAAGGAACTATTCCACTTCAAACACTCAGAGCTGACATTGACTACGGTTTCTGGGAAGCAAACACAACCTACGGTAAAATCGGTGTTAAAGTATGGATCTATAAAGGCGAAGTTCTCTCCGAAGTTTCAAAGACTGTTGAAGAAAAGAACGATCGTCCAAAGAGAAGATACAATAATAAGGATAACAAAGGTGAAGGCCGTGGCAGAAGAGCACCTCGTGCTCCTAAAAATACCGAAGGAGGCGCACACTAATGTTAATGCCTAAAAGAGTAAAATACAGACGTGTTCAAAGAGGCCGCCTTAAAGGAAAGGCTTCAAGAGGAAACACAATCACAAGTGGACAATATGGCTTGGTTGCTATGGAACCTGCTTGGATTTCTTCAAACCAAATTGAAGCAGCCCGTATCGCTATGACAAGATATATCCGTCGTGGTGGTAAGGTATGGATTAAAATATTCCCTGATAAGCCAATCACTGAAAAACCTGCTGAAACTCGTATGGGTTCTGGTAAAGGTTCACCAGAATACTGGGCAGCAGTTGTAAAACCAGGCAGAGTAATGTTCGAAATGGACGGCGTATCTGAGGAAGTTGCAAGAGAAGCTATGCGTCTTGCAATGCATAAACTTCCAATCAAATGTAAGTTTATGGTAAAAGAACAAACCGAGGAAGTGGAGGGATAAACTGTGAAAACTACTGAAATCAGAGAAATGTCTTCACAAGAGTTGGAGAAGAAATTGAAAGAACTTAAACAAGAACTTTTCAACCTTCGTTTCCAACACGCTATTAACCAACTCGACAATCCTCACAAAATCGCTGATGTTAAAAAAGACATCGCACGCGTAATGACCATTCTCAACGAGAAGAACGCATAATCGGAGGATAAAGAGTTATGACAGAACGCAACTTGAGAAAAACAAGAGTTGGTATTGTTGTTAGCAATAAGATGGATAAAACAATCGTAGTTGCTATTCAAGATAACGTAAAACACGCTGTTTACGGAAAAATCATTAAGCACACAACAAAAATCCATGCTCACGATGAGAAAAACGAATGTAATGTAGGCGATAAGGTTGAAGTTATGGAAACCAGACCTCTTTCGAAGACAAAGAGATGGCGCCTCGTACAAATCATAGAAAAAGCGAAATAATTAATCCTTATGAGGGTACATCGAGCGATGTGCCGAATATTAGGGAAACCTTATTAGGAGGATAAAAAAGTGATTCAGCAAGAAAGCAGAATGA